>DATCZY010000494.1:0-9534 GCA_036525655.1 Lysobacterales bacterium
TTGGCGCGGCTCGATTGACTTTGGAGCCGCTTACATCAACAACGATTCCTACCGTTTCGGTGATTATCGCGGCCTCGAAAAAGAAGGTCTGTATGCAGCCGTTGACGGCGATGTTCACTACAGAGACCTGCAGGGCCGTTATTTCGACCTGTATGCGCATAACCTGGGTTACGACAGCCGTGAACTCGACATGCGCGGTGGTAACCAGGGCTTTTACGAAATCCGCTTTGGTTGGCAGGAAATACCCAAATATCGGGGATACGGCACACAAACGCCTTTTCTCGGGGTGGGCAGTGATAACCTGACCCTGCCGGCTGATTGGGTGCGCGCAAATACGACTGGCGGTATGTCCGCGCTGGAAAGCAGCCTGGCGGTGGCCCCATTGAAAACAGAGCGTAAGATTCTCGATGCCGGGGCGACCGTGAATTTCTTGTCCAGCTGGTCCTACCGGATCGATTATCAGCGCCAGGAGAAAAAAGGCACCCGTACGCTGGGAGCAGGGATGTACTTCAGTAACGCAAGCATCCTGCCTGCACCCATTGATTACACCACCGACCTGTTTGACATGGCGCTGTCATGGGCGAATAAACGGGCCCAGGTCGAACTGGGTTTTATCAGTTCCAAGTTTGATAATGGTAATTCCTCATTGACCTGGCAAAACCCCTTCAGCTCTCAACCTGAACACTCGAGCTTCAGGGCGGCACTCGAGCCCGGCAACAAGTTTTACCAGTTCAACCTGTCAGGTGCATTTGCAGTGACATCCTGGATCAAGTTATCGGGACAGGCGGCGATAGGTCGTCTGACCCAGGACGATCCGTTTCTGCCTTACACGATAAACCCCTTGTACAGTGACTTGCCGCTGCCCCGTTCTTCTTTGGACGGCAAGCTGGATACCAGTACTTATAATTTTGCAGGTAAACTTTTTGCCCGTATCAACAATGGTCTCAGTTTTACGGCACGCGGCAAGTGGGATGAAAGAGACAACAAGACTCCCGTCGACCTGTATACACCGGTTGTGACTGACCTGATACCGATCATTTCCCGCTACAACCGGCCTTACAGTTACAAACGGCAGCAGTATTCTGCGGATGTACGTTACCGGGCGGCACGTGTCGTCAGGCTTAGCGCCGGTGGTGAGCAACAAAACATAGACCGCACATTACAGGCCGTTAAGCGCACCAAGGAAACCACCTGGTGGGGCGAGGTCAAAGTGACCCCGACATTCAACACCGAATTCCGCATCAGGGGCGAATGGGCGAACCGCGACATATCGGAATACCAGCAACCGGATGATGGCGCAGTGCTGGATAACCCCCTGATGCGCAAATTCAACATGGCGGATCGCCAGCGCGACCGGGTACTGGTCGAATTTGATTACATGCCCACCGCGGCGCTTGGTATTAACCTGGGATATACCCAGGCCAAGTCAAAGTATCAAAAATCAAGCATTGGCCTGCAGGAGAGCAACGATGAAAGTTACTCGGTCAACCTGAATTACGCCTTCAGCGAAAAAATTAATGCGTATGCGTTTTATAACCTTGATTTTATCGACGCCGATATCGTCAACACGGCTGGCGGCATAACAGCTCCATGGAACGCCGTGACCCGTGACCGCATTGAAACCTCAGGTATTGGTGTGTCGGCTACAACCAGCGAAAAATCAAGCCTTGGTGTCGATTATGTCTATGCCGGCTCGACCGGGAGGATTTCGGTAACAACAAGCGCTGATGAAGCACCGTTTGAGCCGTTAAAAACCAACCTGAAAAGCTTCAAATTGCACTTTGATTACGACTTCAGCGATCACTGGGGTTACAAACTGTACGCCGAACGCGAACAGTACGACAGCAGGGACTGGGCTATCGATGGAATCGGTGTAGACGGTATCAATTCGGTGCTCACAATGGGTGAAACCAGCCCTGATTACAGTGTCTGGTATTACCGCATCCAGCTTAATTACCGGTTCTGAAAAGAACCGGTAGGTGGCTCGGGGGAAGTGCCAATACTGGTCTGATTGACTTGGGTCATTCGGAAGTTATGAGCAACACATTAAATTAACATAATATAAAGTCTGATTGAGTAGAAAAATATGGAAAAGATTAAGGCAGACGTTGTAATTGTGGGTGCAGGTGGCGCCGGTCTTCGTGCCGCTATCGCCGTTGCAGAAGCCGATCCTGAACTCAAGGTTGCGTTGATTTCCAAGGTTTACCCGATGCGCAGCCATACCTGTGCTGCCGAAGGCGGGGCCGCCGGTGTCAAGGGGGCGGATGATTCACTGGAGATGCATTTCAACGATACGGTTGGCGGTGGCGACTGGTTGTGTGATCAGGACGTGGTCGAGGATTTTGTTCAGCGGGCACCGCGTGAACTCATGCAGCTCGAGCACTGGGGTTGCCCCTGGAGCCGTGAGGACGACGGTTCAGTAGCGGTCCGCCCGTTTGGCGGCATGAAGAAAAAGCGCACCTGGTATGCAGCCGACAAGAGTGGCTTCCATATTTTACATACGCTGTTCCAGACCTCGATGCAATTCCCGTCCATCAACCGTTATGACGAGTATTTTGCACTTGACCTGTTGCACATCGATGGCAAGTGCCGCGGTGTGGTTGCGATGGAAATGCGCAGCGGCCGTTTCTTCCAGTTTGATGCGCCAGTGGTCATTATCGCGACCGGTGGCGGCGGCCAGGTTTTTCCTTTCACCACCAATGGTGCAATCAAGACCGGCGACGGCATGGGTATGGCGTACCGCGCCGGTGTGCCGCTAAAAGACATGGAGTTCGTCCAATATCACCCGACCGGTTTACCGGGTACGGGTATCCTGTTGACCGAAGGTTGCCGCGGTGAAGGCGGTATCCTGGTAAACAAGAACGGTTACCGTTATTTGCAGGACTACGGTATGGGACCCGAAACCCCGGTCGGGGAACCGGTACTCAAAACCATGGAACTCGGTCCACGCGACCGGCTCAGCCAGGCCTTCTGGCACGAGCACAAGAAAGGCAACACCATCGAAACCCCGTGGGGTGACTGTGTGCTGCTGGATATGCGCCACCTCGGTGCAAAGAAAATCATGGAGCGCTTGCCGCTGGTACAGGAACTGGCCCATGCCTACGTAGGTGTGGACATGATCAAGGACCCGGTGCCGGTGCGCCCGGTCGTACATTTCATGATGGGCGGCATCGATACCAATATTAATGGTGAAACCCCGATGCCCGGCCTGTTTGCTATTGGCGAGACCGCCTGTTCCGGTTTACACGGCGCCAACCGCCTCGGTTCCAACTCACTGACCGAACTGCTGGTAGCAGGCAAGCGGTCGGCCGATACGGCCATCGCCTATGCGCAAAAGGCCGCTAGAGGCGGGGATGACAAGGCCCTCGAAGCCCAGGCTGAAAGCATCGTGGCCGGGGTGCGTGAATTGTTACAGCAGGGCGGTGCAACCGAGACGATTTCCGGTCTCCGCAGGGAAATGAGAACGGTGCTGGAAGACGGCGCCGGCATTTACCGTGATGAAGAGGGCACGCAGATGGCCTGCGATAAAATTGCAGAGCTCCGGGAGCGTTACAAGGGCATCGAGATCAACGACAAGAGCAATGTTTTCAACACCGACCTGCAGTCTGCACTCGAGTTGAGGAACCTGCTGGATGTGGCCGAAACCATTGCCGAAGGCTCCCTGCAACGCCGCGAATCCCGTGGTGCACACCAACGCCTGGATTATACCGAGCGTGATGATGTCAATTTCCTGAAACACACATTGTGTTACCGCGAGTCGGGCGGGCGTCCGCGCGTGGAGTGGTCGGATGTTCTCATCACGCGCTCTCAACCGGGTACACGTGACTATTCAGGGGGTAAAAAATAATGAGCACCCGGACCCGAACACTCGAACTGGAAATCATGCGTTATGATCCCGAGAAGGACAAAGAACCCTGGTTTCAGACCTACACGGTCCCTTGTATTGAAGACTGGGTGATTCTTGACGCGATCAACTATGTGAAGGAAAACCTCGATACCACGCTGGCCTATCGCTGGTCCTGCCACATGATGGTGTGCGGCAGTTGCGGCATGATGGTCAACGGTGAACCTGCCTTGACCTGCAAGACATTTATCCGCGAACTGCCCGACAAGGTGCGCATCGAGCCGCTGGAGAATTTCCCCATCGAGCGTGACCTGGTGGTGGTGCTCGATGATGTGATACAAAAATTGCACAAGGTGCAGCCTTACATCATTCGCAAGGACCCGCCGCCGGCCGAGGACCAGGAATATATTCAAACCCGCGGTCAACTGGCGATATTCAAGCAGCTAACGATGTGTATCAACTGCATGTGCTGTTATGCAGCCTGCCCGCAATACGGGCTCGACAAGAACTTCATCGGACCGGCCGCATTGGCGCTGGCGCACCGCTACAACCGGGATAACCGCGATCAGGGTAAATCGGACCGTCTGGATATCCTCGCAGATCACGATGGTGTCTGGGATTGTTCCTTCGTTGGCGCCTGTTCCGAGGTTTGTCCGAAGCACGTCGATCCCGCAGCGGCCATCCAGCAGATGAAAATCGATGGCGCGATGGAGTTCTGGAAACAGAAAATGGGTATACCGGGAGACAAGTCATGAGCCGCCAACCCTATGTCAGACCAATGTCCACGACCACCTGGTACATGCGCAACGGGCGTTACAAGGTATATGTGTTGCGCGAATTGTCCAGTTTCCTGGTTACTTTCTATAGTTTTCTGACGATTTCTGCACTGGCCGCCCTGGCCGCGAACTCGCCGGACAAATGGGATGCCTTCCTTGCCTCTCAGCAAGCGACGGGCATGATGGTCTTTCATGGCCTGGCGCTGTTGTACTTCCTGTTCTTCCAGACCTTCCCGTGGTTCAAGCTGGCACCCAAGGCCATGCCGGTGTACATGGGTGAAAAGAAACTTCCGGACAGCTATATCATCATCGGTCATTACGTGGCCTGGGTCGTAGTTAGCGTCTTTATTCTCTGGCTTGCGGGGGTAATCTGATCATGGCAATTGCAAAGAAAGCTATCGTTTGGGGATTATTCGCAGCGGGCGGAACCCTGACAGCATTCGTATTTCCCGCGCTGATCGCTCTATACCTGGTGATAGCCACCGGAAATGTCCCGGATGGTCTCCAATTTGAACAAATTCACAATTTTGCGGCGAGTTGGCTTGGCAAAGCATGTCTATTCATCGTACTCTTTCTCTCTGTTTGGCATGCAGCGCATCGCCTGAGGGTCGTGGCACACGATTTTGGGATCAGGAAAGATACGCTGGTTGCCAATGCCGTCTACGCCGTGGCCGCACTCGGCACCGTGCTGACGGCTTTTTATTTATTCGGTATCCGATAAAGCAGAGAGAGGAATATTCAGCTGCCAGTCTACCGTTACCTGGCGGCCTTAAATAAATTATGAATGACGATTCAAGAGAGATAGCAGAGGATTACTCCTACGAGGTGGGCGATCAGTCAGCAGGGGAAGCAGCCCTGGTTCCCCCACCTATCCCCGATTATCTCCAGGACACCTACTGGTGGGCCTATCTCCATCCGAATTCTTTCTGGTTTTTTGAGCGTGAATGGGTGGTCAACCTGATCCTGTGGGGCAATATGAAAAAGCTCACGCAGGCTGTGCTGGATGAATTGGATCTCCGCTCACAAAGCAGTGTGCTGCAGGTTGCCTGCGTCTACGGTGACTTTTCAAACCGCCTGGCCTCGCACCTCGGGCAAACTGACTCCAGGCTGAGTGTCGTGGATGTTGCCCCGATCCAGATCAGCAACATAAAGAAGAAACTGGCGGCGCATGATAATGTTTCGGTGCACCATCAGGATTCCACCTGCATGTCATTTCCAAATGACAGCTTTGATGAGACCGTGGTGTTTTTCCTGTTGCATGAGCAGCCTGCCGAGGCGCGCCGCAAAACGGTGGCCGAAGCGATCCGTGTCACCCGGCCGGGTGGCAGGGTTATCTTTGTCGACTACCACGGGCCAAAGCGGTCCAATCCGATGCGTTACGTGATGCAGCCTATCCTGACGCTGTTGGAACCATTTGCAATGGACCTCTGGCGCGAGGAACTGCCCGCGTTCATGCCGGCGGACATCAAACCGGATCAGCTTAGCTCCAATTTCTATTTTGGCGGTCTTTACCAGAAAATCGTTCTGACCGTCTGATATTGACGGGATGAAACCAACTTAAAAAATGCACCCGGCGGATAACCCTCTCGTATCACACCCTCGTAAAAGGGGACGTTTAAGGGTTTTCTTGCACAAGGTGCGAAAGACCGCGGAGCCGTTAACCGACAGTGCGCTCGCGCTGGTCCCCATCGTCGCGGTCATTGCTTTTTTCCAACTTGTCGTTCTTCGTCAACCGATTCCGCGCCTGGGTGATATGTTGTGGGGGCTGTTGCATGTGCTCCTGGGCCTGGCACTGTTCGTACGCGGTTTGCAGATGGCGCTGTTTCCCATCGGCGAGGAAATGGCTTACAACTTTCTGCGTAAAGGCAACCTCTGGTGGTTGCTGGTATTTGCCTTTGCACTTGGTTTTGGCACCACCGTGGCGGAACCGGCGCTGATCGCCATTTCCGATGAAGCTGCCCGGATCGCGTCAAATGGGCAGATAATTGCAGATTCAGCCGCCGCACAAAGCCGGTACGCCATCGGTTTGCGACTGACGGTCGCGCTGGCGGTGGGTATCGCCCTGGTGGTGGGTGTATTCAGGATCCTGAAGGGCTGGCCGGTGCAGTACCTGATTATCGGCGGATACTTCGGTGTGATTTTGATGACCGCGTTCGCCCCGCCGGAGATCATCGGCATCGCCTACGATTCCGGCGGCGTCACGACCTCCACGGTAACGGTGCCACTGGTCGCCGCGCTTGGTATCGGTCTCGCCCAGACGATTCACGGCCGTGACCCGCTGATCGATGGTTTCGGACTTATCGCCTTCGCTTCATTGACGCCGATGATATTCGTGATGGCCTTCGGGATGCTGTACTGATGGACACGATGGTGGGTTTCGGTACGACCTTGCTGGGCATGTTGCGCGATATCCTGCCCATCGCAGCGATCCTTTTCGGTTTCCAGGCGCTGGTACTGCGCCGCAAGATCAAAAACCCGGCGCGCGTGACCGTAGGGATGGTATTCGTGGTCATTGGCCTGACCCTTTTTCTCGAAGGCCTGCAAAACGCGCTGTTCCCGATTGGCCGCCTGATGGCCCAGCAACTAACGGCGCCGGAGTTCATCTATCATTCGGCCAGCGTCGCTGCCGGACCGGTCCACTGGATGGATTTCCTCTGGATATACGCATTTGCCGCAGCGATAGGGTTTGCAACCACGCTTGCGGAGCCGGCCCTGATGGCGGTCGCGATCAAGGCCAACCAGGTTTCGGGCGGCGCGATCAGCGTCAAGGGGCTGCGCTACGCGGTGGCCGTCGGTGCAGCCTTGGGCGTGTCGATCGGAACCTTCCGTATTATCACCGGAATGCCCCTGCACTGGTTCATTATCGCTGGCTACATCGTGGTCATTATCCAGACCATATCGGCCTCCAGGCTCATTATTCCGCTGGCTTATGATTCCGGCGGCGTGACCACCTCGACGGTCACGGTGCCGCTGGTGGCGGCCCTTGGGCTCGGGCTCGCCGAAACCATACCCGGCCGCAGCGCCGTGCTGGATGGTTTTGGCCTGATCGCATTTACCTGCCTGTTTCCGATCATCGCGGTACTTGGTTATTCACGATTGGGCGAATGGAAGGCGGGCCGCAGGAGAAAAAACAGTGAACAGAAATGATCTATTCTTAGATGAGGTAACGACATGCACTTTAAATTAATTATCATCATGGCAGAGGATGAAAGAACCCAGAGCATTCTGGATGCCGCCCGCGAGGCAGGAGTCACCGGTTGCACGGTACTCAACCAGGCGCGCGGTGAAGGCATCAAGCCGGCCAAGACTTTTCTCGGGCTGAGCATCGACAGCCACGTGGATGTGATCCTGATGCTGGCCGAGGAGCATATGAGCAGGGGAATCATGGAGAAGGTCGCCCTTGCGGGCCAGTTTGACGAATTACCCGGTTCCGGCATCGCCTTTCAGATCGATGTCGAAGATGCCATTGGTGTGCGTCACCAGATTGAAGCACTGTCCGAGGTGGTGGAGGAAAGAATATGAAACAGATGGAAAATATAATTCGTGTCCGTGATGTTATGAAAACCGAACTGGACATCGTGGATGGTATGCTGACCGTGACTGAAGCGCTGAAATCGATGAAATACCCGGATACGCGCACCATGATCGTAGACAAACGGCATGAAGACGACGAATACGGCGTGGTCATGTTTCGTGATATGGCCAAGAAAGTGCTGGCCCGCGACTTTTCGCCCAACCGTGTCAATATCTATGAAATCATGTCCAAGCCGGTGATCTCCGTACACCCCGATATGGATATCCGCTACTGCACACGTCTATTTGACCGTTTTGGTTTGTCGCGTGCGCCGGTGCTTGAAAACCAGAAAATTGTTGGCCTGGTCAGTTACTCGGACATCGTGCTGAAGGGTTTGATTTTGGAGATGGACTAAGAACAATCCGGTAGCCGGATTTAGGTGAAAACAAGAACCGGTTCCGGTTCTTGTCAATGAAATTCGATTGAATTTTCTGCTGGTTTTTAAATTTCAATTTTACTTGATCTACCTCAAGTAAAAGCGTTTCCGCGTTGCACCTCTTGTTACGACTAAAGTCTATATATTATAAAATACTAATATTAAAAAAGAGCTTTCAATTTTGAGTGATGGAACGGTATGAAAACACGTAAGCGTAATTGGTTGCCGGGTTTTATTGCGATAGTGCTATTGATCGGAATCCCGGTCTGGTATTTCACGGGTGACACTGAATCCAACGTTGATAAACCCTGGGATAGCGTACCCAGGCGCCCGGAACACGTCGACCACAAAAACCTTTTCGATGGTTTTGGTGAGCTCACGACCGGTCCGGAAGTGACCAGCGCCTGTCTCACCTGCCATGCTGACGCGGGTGAGCAAATGCTGCGTTCGGCCCACTGGAAGTGGGAATCCGAACCGACTGAGATTGAGGGCCGCGAAGGGCTTTTCACCACCGGCAAGAAAAAATCCATCAATAACTTCTGTATCGGCATCAAGGGCAACTGGGCGTCCTGTACGGCCTGCCATGCGGGTTACGGTTGGGATAGCGCCGAGTTTGATTTCGCTGACAAAACCCATATCGACTGCCTGGTCTGCCATGATAATTCCGGTATTTACCGCAAAGGCAAGGCGGGGCTTCCTGTTGAAGGTGTTGACCTGCTCACGGCTGCGAAAAGTGTGGCGGTGCCCACGCGTGAAAACTGCGGTGGCTGCCACTTCCGTGGCGGCGGTGGCAACGCGGTTAAACATGGCGACCTGGACGAAAGTCTCTACTATCCGACCGAAGGTGTCGACGTACATATGGGTCGCTACAACTTCCAGTGCGTGGACTGTCACAAGACCAAAAATCACGTCATCGGCGGACGTTTAACCAGCGTCAGCCTGGACAACGAAAACCAGATTGCCT
>DATCZY010000495.1:0-5288 GCA_036525655.1 Lysobacterales bacterium
CCTGGTGAGAGAAAAGGTGGTGGATATCGGCCAGTATGTCACGCTGGGCACACGCCTGGGTGTGACCTTTGCCATCGACACCGCAGAGGTTCGCCTGCCCCTGACACACAACGACCTGAACTACCTCGACCTGCCCTCCGAAACCGAAATCAAGAATGCGGACAAGTCCTTTCCGCCGGTTACGCTGAGCGCAGAAAACGGCGACGGCACCAGCCATTGGCAGGCCCGTATCATCCGTACCGAAGGTGTGGTCGATGAAACCAGCCGGGTCATCTACGCCGTTGCCCAGGTCGTTGACCCCTACGGTGTGCTCGGCCAGAGCCATCAGCAGGAACTCAAGATCGGCACCTTCGTAACCGCCGAAATCCAGGGTCTGCCCGCTGAAAACGTGGTGGTGTTACCGCGCTACGTGTTGCGCGCCGACAATACGGTTTTGACCGCCAACGCCGACGATGAGCTCGAGATTCTGCCTGTCACCGTACTGCGTGCCGAGCCCAAGAAAGTTTATCTCAGCGGCGGTATCGCGGGCGGCACAAGGGTGGTGATCACGACGCTGGACGCGCCGGTTCCGGGCACCAAACTCGCCATCAGGGGTGCGGGTGACCCCATCCCGGCAAGCTCCGAAGACGAGGCTGTGCAATGAAGACAAACCACGGCTGGTACGGCGCCATTATCGAGTGGTTTGCCCGCAATGCCGTTGCCGCCAACCTGCTGATGATCATCCTGCTGGCAGGCGGGCTCTATTCTGTTTTCACCATCAAGAAAGAAAGCCAGCCGCCGGTAGAAACCAACTTCATCACCATAACCATGCCGTTTTTGGGGTCCAGCCCCGAGGATGTGGAAGAAGGCATCCTGGTAAAAATCGAAGAGGCTATCCAGGACATCGAGGGCATCCAGGAGATTATTTCCACCGGCCGCCGGGGCAGCGGTGACGTGCAGGTTGAAGTCAGGGCCGGCTATGACGTCCCCGAGGTGATGAATGAGATCAAGAACCGGGTCGACGCCATTTCAACCTTTCCCGACAATACCGAGAAACCCATCGTGTCACGCACCCGCTTCCAGCAACAGGTCAACCTGGTATCGGTGTATGGCGACGTCGATGAACGCACGCTCAAAGAGTATGCCAAGCAGGTCAGGAATGAGATTGTCTCCCTGCCCGGTATCACGCGGGCGGAGTTGCTGGGCTCGCGGCCTTACGAGATCAGCATAGAGGTCAGCGAGTTTACCCTCGAACAGTACGGCATGAGCCTGGCCGAGGTGGCCCAGGCGCTGCGCCGCGGCTCACTCGACCTGCCGGCCGGTTCCATCCGCTCCGACGCCGGCGATATTCAACTGCGGACCAAGGGCCAGGCCTACACCGGGCTGGACTTCGAGGACATCCTGGTGCGCACCAACGCGGACGGGTCACGGGTGCTGCTCAAGGATATTGCGACGATTAGGGACGAGTTCGAAGAAACCGGGCGTTTTTCCGAGTTTAATGGCAAGCCGGCATTTACAATCCAGGTACTGTCGGTCGGCGACCAGAACGAGCTGGATATCTCACAGACGGTCCGCGACTATGTCGCGACAAAGAAGGCCTCGATACCTTCCGGCGTGTCCCTGGCCGCCTGGGCCGATGTGACCTATTACCTCAAGAGCCGTCTCGACATGATGATCAAGAACCTGGTCATCGGCGCTCTGCTGGTATTCCTGTCGCTGGCCTTGTTTCTCCGCCTCAAGCTGGCATTCTGGGTGATGGTCGGCTTGCCGGTCGCGTTCCTCGGCACGTTTTTCCTGATGCCCGTATTCGGCATTACCGTCAACCTGATCAGCCTGTTCGGTTTTATCCTGGTCCTCGGTATCATCGTCGACGACGCCATTGTTATCGGCGAAAGCGCCTACACCAACATGCGTGCAAAAGGCCATTCGATCGATAATGTCCTGGAAGGCGTTCACAAGGTGGCCATACCGGCTACCTTCGGTGTCTTGACCACCATGGCCGCGTTTATTCCGATCCTGATGATCAGTGGAATCATGGGGAAGTTTTTCGCCTCGATCGGCTGGGTGGTCACCCTCTGCCTGATCTTTTCACTGATCGAATCCAAGCTGATCCTGCCGGCGCACCTCGCGCACATGAAAGTCAAACAATATGGAGAAGACACCCAAAACCGCCTTGTACGCTTCCAGCGTTTTTTCAGCGAGGGCCTGCATACCTTTGTCGACAACTACTATTCGCCTTTCCTGGCCAGGTGTCTGAAACGGCGCTACCTGACCTTGTCGGTATTTATTTCCATGCTGATCCTTTCAGTCGGCCTCCTGGTGGGCGGTATTTTGCGCTCGGTATTTTTCCCCGACATCATGGCCGATTTTCTGCGCGTCGATATCCTTATGAACGAGGGCACCCCTGCTGAACGGACCCACGATGTCATCAGGCAGGTGCAGGACGGCTTGTGGAAACTGGATGCCGAGGTCAGCGAGGAGCATGGCATGGAATCAGGCGCCGTGGTTTCCAGCGTACTCTCATTTGCCCAGGGTGAAATCAGCGGGCAGATCATCACCGAGCTGGTCAAGGATGATGATTCTGTCATTTCAGGCACAGAGGTATTGCGCCGTTGGCGTGAAAACGTCGGTGAACTCCCCGGCGTCAAGCAACTCGGGTTTTCCGCGGCAACCGGTCCGGGAGGCAGTGCGGCCATATCCATCCAATTGATCGGGGCCAATATCGAACAGGTTGGGCGGGCGTCACAGGAACTGGTGCGCCGCATGAACACCTACGAGGGCCTGTACGACATCCGCAACAGCTTCGAACGCGGCCGACCCGAAATCAAGCTGAATGTAAAACCGGAAGCCGAGGCGCTGGGCATTACCCTGCAGGACCTGGCCAGCCAGGTCAGGGCGGGGTTTTACGGCACCGAGGTGCAGCGTATCCAACGCGGTCAGGACGAGGTCAAGGTGATGGTCCGCTTCCCGCAGGAAGAGCGTGACTCTGTCGGTTACCTGGACAACATGAAAATTCTGACACCCGCCGGCGGGCGCGTGCCGTTTCATTCGGTCGCCGAGGTCGAGTTGACCGAAAGCCCGTCCTTCATCCGACGCTTTGACCGCGAACGGGCCATCCGGGTATCGGCCGAGGTAGATAAGGAAAGGTACGAACCAAAGAAAATTCAGGATGACATCATGAACAAGGAATTGCCGCAGGTGCTGGCGCATTTCCCCGGTGTCCGCTCCAAGCTCAGTGGCGCCAGCCAGCAACAGATTGAAATCCAGCAGGACCTGGTCCGCGGCGGCCTGTTCGCGGTATTCCTGATTTACGCGCTGATGGCCATACCGCTTAAGTCCTACGCACAGCCACTGATCATCATGTCGGTGATTCCCTTTGGTACGATCGGTGCGCTGCTCGGCCACCTGATCCTGGGTATCCCGGTGAGCATGACGAGCTACTTCGGCATCATTGCGCTGTCCGGGGTGGTGGTCAACGACAGTCTGATCCTGGTTGATTTCGTCAACCGTGAACGCGATGCCGGCGTGGTGCTTGACCAAGCGGTAAAAGATGCTGCAAGAACACGTTTCCGCGCCATATTGCTGACTTCGCTGACCACCTTCCTCGGCCTGGTGCCGATCGCGATCTTCGAAACCAGCCTGCAAGCGCAACTGGTTATTCCGATGGCCGCCTCGCTGGCCTTTGGCATTTTGTTTGCAACGGTGATTACCTTGTTCCTGATCCCGACCCTGTACCTGATTCTGGATGATTTCAAAACTTGGTGGAAGCAGGCATGGGCACATGCTTTGCCGCAACGACTGAAGCAGGATGAAGCGATTGGAGATACCGGACCGGACATGACCGGGCGGCCAGGCGACATCTGATTCAGGCTTAGCACACGGGGCAATCTTCTGGCACAAACGATCAAAAACCTGTTGGCAATGGCCCGTGAAAAACTGGCCGACAGCCCGTCCGGACGTTTTGATGCAGAAATTTTGATGGCCCACGTGTTGGAGTCCACGCGTTCATTCCTCTATGCAAACCCGGAACTGGAACTGCCGGACAACCGCTCGGACACCTTCAAAAAACTGGTCAGGCAACGCGCCCGCGGGCAGCCCATCGCCTACCTGGTCGAAGCGGCCGAGTTCTGGTCATTGCCGCTGAAGATTACCCCCGCCGTGCTGATTCCGCGACCGGACACCGAGCGCCTGGTCGAGGCAGCACTCTCGAAAATCCCGCCGGATGCCGATTGGCGTATCGCAGACCTCGGCACGGGCAGCGGCGCCATTGCACTGGCGATCGCCTCGGAAAGACCAAAGTGCGAAGTTCATGCCACCGACATCAGCCCTGCAGCCATCGAGCTTGCGCGTGAAAATGCCGCGCGCCTGGGCCTGGGTCGTGTCCGCTTTTACTGCGGTTCATGGGCCGGGCCATTGCGGGGTAAATTCCACCTGGTCGTCAGTAACCCACCCTATATTGACGCCGGCGATCCACACCTTGAACAGGGCGATCTGCGTTTCGAACCCCGGAATGCGCTAAGCCCCGGGCCCGATGGCTTAAGCGCCATACGCGAGATCAGCCAGCAAGCCCGAACCCTGCTGGTCGACGGCGGTTGGCTGATGTTTGAGCATGGCTGGCAACAGGGTCCGGCCACGCGCCAAGTGATTCAGGAAGCGGGATTCCAGCAAATTGAAACCCTCCAGGACCTGCAAGGCCATGACCGTGTCACGATGGGTGAAAACCCGTAGGCCACGAAACTCGCCCCGCACCGATCACGCGACCTCAATATCGAAAGCCGACCCTTTTTAATGCTGCATTGGACTCAAGTGCACTTTCAGATCCCTGTCGATGGCGATAAAGTGATTATTTTGTATAGGTATCCACTCACCTTCGTTCTTGTTCAGCTTTTCCGAAGCGATCAGCACGGCCTCGATGGTCGAATCGTTCTTGCTCATAAGGCAGACGCCATCGGTGCACTGGAAACCGTTACCCATCGAGTAGTAAAGCGTCCTTGTTTCCTTGTCTGGATTTGAGCTGTAACGCGTGCCGAATATCCGCCGGCCATTGGTTACCATCATATTGAAATTTGACACCTCATCACCGATCCCGGCCTCCACTTTCAACTCTTGAATCACGTCAAAAGTCTTTTGAAAACACTGTTTGATCTCATCTTCAGTCAGACGTGGCCCAACGCCCCGCTTGTCTTTCACGGTTTGCATCAGCAGGGCAAAAATATGCTCCGAATCGGTTTGTCCCTTGATCCAGGCAAAAACTTCATCGTCAAGCAACGCCAGTAGTTTTCGCCTGATCCGCTGAAACTGAGGTATGC
>DATCZY010000496.1:0-2909 GCA_036525655.1 Lysobacterales bacterium
GTCAGCCACGATTTCGGTCAGTTTTTCAATGTCGGTCAGGTCGACCGGAACCTGTTCACAAGCCCGGGGCAGCCTACTGTCTGATTTTTTATCCGGGCGCACCATGACCCGAGGACGGATGCCCTGTTCCAACAACGCGGATACCAGGCGCTGGCCGATAAAGCCGGTAGCGCCTGTGATGAATACTGCTGAGGGTGACGCCTGCAAATCAGGCGGGCAGCGTATCGCCAACCCGGGTCACTGACAGCTCAACATCCAGCAAGGTTTTGCGCGCGAGGTAGTCCTGTTTGGACTGGGACCTCGAAAGCTTGCCGGAAGAGGTTCTTGGTAACGTCCCCTTCGGCGTCAGATCAATCTGTACGTTGATTCCAAAATGGGCGTGGATGGACTGGCTAATTTCTTCAACGATGTGTTGACGGCTTTCAGCGTCCTTTTCCTTGGTTTCAACAACCAGCACGGCCTGTTCTTCCTTGCCTTCCACGCTGACCGAAAATGCTGCAACACCACCCAGTTTTACACCACAGGTTTGCTGCGCCAGCACTTCCAGATCGTAGGGCCATATGTTGCGGCCCTTGATGATAATGACGTCTTTGCTGCGCGAGGTGATGACCAGGTGGTCATCAATGCGGTAGCCGATATCGCCGGTATTGAGCCAGCCGTCTTTCGACAGCACTTCCGAGGTGGATTTTTCATCGTGGAAATATCCACGCATCACACTGGGGCCTTTCAGATAGATATGCCCACAGTGACGGTTCGGCATTTCAACGCCATTGTCGTCCAGGATCGAAAATTCAAACCCCGGCAGCAACTTGCCACAATCCACGTACTCTGAAACAGATATGGCATCACCGACTGCAGGCCTTGCTTCACCGGTATCGGCCATGACTTTTCTGTCGACCACATCGACATTCAAACCTTTGCCAAGCGGAGCAAAGCTGGTGGCTAATACGCACTCGGCCATACCGTAGCAAGCCACGTAGGCATTCTTGTCAAAACCACAGGGTTCGAGGATATGGGCAAATTCGAGTAAAGGTTCGGGATTGATACGTTCGGCGCCTACGCAGGCCGCACGCCAGTTACTCAGGTCGTAGCCTTCGACATCGGAGGGCCGTAAACGTTTGGCGCACAGGGCGTAACCGAAGGTGGGTGCGGAAGAAATCGTGCCGCCGTTATCCGAAAGTATTTTCAACCACAGCCTCGGGCGCATGGCGAATGTGCGTGAACCAAGGTAATCAACCGACAACTGTCCGATCAACGGCACCAGGATAAACCCGACCAGGCCCATGTCGTGATAGAACGGCAACCACGAAACAAACCGGTCATCCGAATTCAGCTTCAGACCGTAACGGGCAATTTCCATCAGGTTGTTCAGCACTGTTTTCTGGGTAACTTCAACGCCGCGCGGGAAGCTTGTGCTGCCGGAAGTATATTGAAGATAGGCCGGATCGTTCTCGCCCAGGGGTTCGAATTCAACATCAGCCTCGGGCAAAAGATCGAAATCAGCCTGTCTGCCCGCCATGAGCAAATCGAGGCCTTCGACCGCTTCGGCCATAAAATTGGCATGGGTATCAGGTGCGACCACGATGGATGCACCGCAGCTTTTCAGCATTCGCCTGACCTGGCTGACATAGGCGCCATGTGCACCCAACTGTATACCCGCCGGTAATGCAACCGGGATCAGACCCGCATATTGACAGGCAAAAAAGAAGCGGTGAAACATCGGTTCCGTTTCGGCGATGATGCCAACACGCGCGCCGCGTTCACAGCCAAGGCTAAGCAAACGCCGTGCAATGACCTGGGCTTCGTCGCGCAAATCAGCGTATGACAGAACAGCCGAAAGCTGGCCCCGACCATCGTAAAAATTAAATCCTGTGACACCTAGCGCTGCATACTCAAGCGCGTCCACCAGGTTGGTGTACGGGGCAATTTTAACAGGCAAATCAATATTGGCAGGAGTTGGCGTCATGTAATTCATGTTCACCACACCACCGTGCAATTTGCACTCAATAAAGAGTATTTGAATACCACCACGTAGGCCTCTACTTTTAAAGTTATTGGCTTCTGTTCGAACAAATCTAGATAAGCCAAAACAACTCCCCAACCGCGCTTTTTAAATTTATTCTCGCAGATTCAACTTATGAATTCGTTAATTAAATGTAATTCACCCTGCTTTTTTTTGCACCTGTCTAACATAATGGCACTTCACTGAATGCGAGATCAACAACAACCCGGCCAAACCACCGGTTGTGTTCAAAGGCGGATTATACCCAACCCAAGCATTATATGCGCTATTTTACAGTTATTTTACAGCTAAAAACCAATATCAGTTTGAGTATGCAGACTCGCGACCCGGTAATTTTACCCGCTTCAAAACCAATTTCCAGCCACCAAAACCCAAACGGTTCACATGGGCAAATGGTCATGATGCCCCGACCCAACCGCTTGGCAACCCGCCGTTTGCAGGGAAACCCAATGCAACATCCAATCCCGATCAACCACTGGAAAACCGCTATTCCTGGCTTAAAAAAAACGGCTCTTTCGTTTTCTGCTAGTGCATCATAAGCGGCAATGTTGCAAACTGAAACACCATGACAATTGCAATTTGGCTGACCATAGTTTCCATCTGTCTTTTGGGCGCCATGTCACCGGGGCCCTCGCTCGCCGTGGTGCTGCAACAGACGCTCAGGGGCGGGCGCCAAACCGGACTCATTGCCGCGATAACGCATGGCTTGGGTATCGGTCTTTATGCACTGCTGTGCATCTCCGGCATTGCGGTCATGATCACCACTTCCCCGCTATTGTTCACGGCATTGCAATGGCTTGGCGCTGCCTACCTGATATGGATCGGCATCAAGGGTCTGCGGGCACGCGCCCAACCGGATGCAACCCTTCAAAACCCGCCCACGAGC
>DATCZY010000497.1:0-5998 GCA_036525655.1 Lysobacterales bacterium
CGCGACTGCCAAAAAGAATCAGCCCCACACGATCGCCATGACGCCGCTGGATAAATTCTCCCGCGACCTTTTTCACGACCTTCAGCCGGTTTACCGCGGTCTTGTTCAGGACCATGTCCTGGGTGTCCATGCTGCCGGAAATATCAACCGCCAGGAGCAAATCCCGCCCGGTTACCGGCAGACTCTCGATTTCGCCGATCCATTGCGGTCGCGATGCAGCGGCGACCAGCAATAGCCAGACCAGTGACGCAACCAGGGCCAGCAACGGCCTATGCATCCAGCCGCCCTTGCCACCTGCCACGGACGAGAACCAGGGCACGCGCAGGGCCTGTAAATCGCCCGATGGCGAAGCCGGAATCAATAATCGCAACAGCCACGGAACCGGCGCCAATAGCAACAGCCACGGCCATGCGATGGTAAAACCGGTTGTGAGGACGTCTTCAGCCATATTGTCTGATCCAACGACGGGTCAGGCCGCTCAACAGCTCATGATCAAATTTCGGTGAAGGATCATATGGGCCCGAAGCCAGTACCTTGAGGGATTCGGCTGCCGGCGACCCAGGCATTTTCTCAATCAGGAAGTCCGCCCATTCCTGGCCATTGAGTGCTGCACATGGGTGGTCCGGAAATGCCCTGAGTGCGACCAGTTTGAAAATGCGGTTGAGCGTCGACAGGTAGGCCTGTGGATCACGCCGGGGGTCGATATGGGCGTTCAAATGATCAATCCAGCCAAGCATCTGTTGACGTCTCTTGTGCACCCGGTAGCGCGCGAGCATACGCCGGCCCAACCACGTCAGCAGCACCAGCACCAGCAGGGCCAGGACCCACCACCCCGGCGCCGGCGGCCACCAAGGGGCAGGCGCCGTAGCGTGAATATCGCGTAGTTGGGATAGCAGATCCGGATTCATGCGCCCCTTCCGACCAGTAAACGTAATTCGCGGCCCAGCACGTCCACCGGGTCATCGGTTGTCTTCAATACCATCCAGCCACACTTGTGTCGTTGAAACATGCGCTTGGGTACCGCGCCATGTTCGCTACTCATCTGATCAAATTTCCGCCGTGAGAGCTCCTGGTGCGTATCGAGCATGGCGCTGTTTTCGCCATCAGAGATCGGAAACCGGCCCGCGGGAAGGAACTCCTCCGCCGGATCCATCACCTGGCAGCCAATCACATCGTTGTGTTGCCGCAGACGCGACAGGTGACGGTGACACTGTTCATCGAGGTTGAAAAAATCGCTGATGATCAGCACCAGGCTTCCGGGCCGAACCGCATGCCGGATTCGTTCCAGTGAAACGGAAAGTGGTTTATGGCCTTGTTGAACGGTATCGGGATCCAGCCAGTCCACCAGGCCCTGGATGACACGCATGGCGCCCCTTCGACCACCGGTCGGGCGCAATTCACGGTGATCGTCCGAGGTAAACAGGAACGCGCCAATGCGGTCACCCCGACGCACCGAAGCCCAGGCCACGGCGGCGGCCAGTTGCCCGGCGGCAACCGATTTAAGCCTTGAGCGCGTGCCAAAATAAAGGCTTTGGCTGATGTCTACCGCCACCAGCACAGGTCGTTCTCTTTCTTCCTGAAATATCTTGGTGTGCGCCCTGCCGGTCCGGGCCGTAACGCGCCAGTCCATATTGCGTATATCGTCCCCGGGAAGGTAGTTTCGCGACTCTACGAAATCCACGCCGCGGCCGCGGAAACGGGACCGGTAAGCACCCGCCAGCGATGACGCTGCAGGGCGGTGCATGGGCAGGCTGAGCGCGTTGCAGCGGGGCTTTAATGCAATTAGCTCGGAGGCGCTCAGATGAATGCCATCCCCTGCAAAATCCGTCATGGAACAGGGACCAGGTCCAGCAGCCGGTTAACCAGTTCATCCACGCTGACCCCATCGGCTTCCGCCTCATAGGACAACAACACCCGGTGACGCAGGACCTCGTGTATCACGGCGTGAATATCGTCCGGTGAGACAAAATCACGGTCATCGAGCCAGGCCCGTGCCCTTGCGCAACGATCCAGGCCAATCGTGGCCCGCGGGCTTGCGCCATAACTGACCAGGCGGCCCAGTTCCTCGTCCCACTTGCCCGCATCGCGGGTCGCCAGCACCAGTTGCACGATATATTCCTGCAAGGCCGGCGCCATGTGCAGGTCCAGCACCTGTCTCTGCGCGGCAAAGACCTGCTGCTGGGTCACCAGCGTTCTGGGTTCAGGCTTGACACCCAACTCATCACGCGCCTGGCCACGGGCCAGTTCGAGAATATCCTGCTCCGCTTTTGCATCCGGGTATCCAATCGAAACGTGCATCAGGAAGCGGTCGAGCTGCGCTTCTGGCAGGGGGTAGGTGCCTTCCTGCTCAATCGGGTTCTGCGTGGCCATCACCAGGAACAGCGGCGGCATCTTGTAGGTGACCCTGCCTACGGTCACCTGGTGCTCACCCATGGCCTCGAGCATCGCGGACTGTACCTTGGCCGGTGCGCGGTTGACCTCGTCGGCGAGAATCATGTTGTGGAAAATCGGCCCCTGCTGAAATTCAAAAGTACCTTCCTGCGGACGGTAGATTTCGGTACCTGTCAGGTCGGCCGGTAGCAGGTCGGGAGTGAACTGGATACGGTGGAAGTCACCCTCGATACGCTCCGCCAACACCTTGATAGCCGTTGTCTTGGCCAGACCGGGTGCGCCTTCCACCAGCAGGTGACCATTGCAGAGCAACGCCATGACCAGGCGCTCCATCAGTCTTCCCTGGCCAATGATGAGTTGGTTGGCTACCTTGCTGAGTTCTTTAAACGCCGCGCGCTCGGGGTGATCCAGTGATTCTGTTTTTGGTTGATCTTCCATAGATTCCATTTGTTAAACCTGCAGTTGCCACTCCATCAGGGGAGTTGAGTGTTATAGGTACGGGAGAGCGCCTTTTCAACCGCTCATCGTCCCGCATTTACCTGGTGTTACGTTAGTGTCATAGGTCACGAATAAGTTTTGTATGACGGGCCTTTGACATTAAAAATCAATAATCCTGTGGATCAACGTCGACCGACCAGCGCACCTTGCGCACGGATGGAAGTTTTTGCAACCTCAACATCCACTCATCGAGCTGCCGATGCAGGCTGGAACGCTTATTTGCCTGCACCAGTAAATACCAGCGCGTGCGTCCGCTCCTGCGCTCCATCATGGCTGGAAATGGTCCGTAAATATCCGCTTCCCCGGTCGGAAAACACTGTTTTGCCTGGCCCAGGAAGCGCCGGACGTCATCTTTTTGCTGCGCATCCGAACGTAACAGGGCCTGGTAACTGAATGGCGGCAGGCAGGCCGCTTGCCGGTCGCTACAGATAGCCCCGGCAAAAGCCTCATAACCCGAAGTCAACAAAGTGAGCAGGGATTCGTGTTGCGGGTAATGTGTCTGCAAAATAACCTCGCCGGGTAGCTGGTCACGACCCGCACGACCGGCCACCTGCACCATCAATTGTCCCATACGCTCCAGTGCACGGAAATCAGCACTGTACAGGGCCTGGTCGAGATTGACTATGACAACGAGGGTCACTTTGGGAAAATGATGCCCCTTGGCCAGCATCTGGGTGCCCACCAGCAAACAGGATTCGCCGGCTTTGACCTGCCCGGCCAGCCTTTCGAACTCGCCTTTTTTACGCACGCTATCGCGGTCAAAACGTAGCAACGGCGTATCCGGAAAGGCCTTACATAGTACCTGCTCCAGTTGCTCGGTCCCCTCACCGGCGCCCTGTAAGGCATCGGCACCGCAGGCCGGGCACATCACCGGTACCGGCGCGGCACTGTCGCAGTGATGACACAGGAGACGCCGACTGGCCTTGTGCCAGGTCAGGTTGGCATCACATTGATCACACGCGCCATGCCAGCCGCACTGGTGGCACAACAGTACCGGCGCATAACCCCTGCGGTTCAGGAATATCAGTGCCTGCTCCCCTTTCGCCAGGGTTTCACCAATGGCTGCCATGGCGATGGATGAAATACCGCCGGTCATGTTTTGCTGTATCAGGTCCAGCACCCGCCAACTCGGCTCGGCGGCGCCGGTCGCACGCCGCCTGAGCCGGTGCCAGCTGTAACGGCCGACCGCGGCATTGCTGAATGTTTCCAGCGAAGGTGTCGCGGTGCCCAGCACGACCGGTATGGCCCGTCCTGCGGCACGCTTGACAGCGACATCACGGCTGGAATATCGAAAGCCATCCTGTTGCTTGAACGAGGCGTCATGTTCTTCGTCCAGGATGATCATCTGTAAATCGGGCATCGGTAGAAACAGCGCCGAACGGGTGCCGATGACCAGCCGTGCAAGACCGCTCCTGGCCATCGCCCAGGCTTGCAGGCGCTGCCCTTCGCTGAGGCCGGAATGGGTGACCACCGGTTCAAAACCCAGGCGGTTTTTGAAGCGGTTGACCAATTGCGGTGTCAGACCGATCTCCGGCACCAGCAACAGTGCCTGTCCACCCCCGGACAGGACCTGTTCCAGTACCTGCAGGTAAACCTCGGTTTTACCACTACCGGTAATGCCATCGAGCAAGTGGCAATGGAACCCGCCCCGGCTTTGGCTGATCGCATCAACCGCCAGCTTTTGCTCATGCATCAGAACGGGTCCTGGAATCGGCTTCAAAACCGCGGCCTGCTGATTTTCTGATTGCACCCATTGCTGTTCGAGCAGTTTCGCCAGGGTTTTACGCCAGGCCGGCGTAAAGCAACGTAATTGGGATTCCGTGAGCGCACCCTCACCTATCTTTTCAAGCAGACCAATCTGTGCTTTTATCCGCCCCGCCGGTTCCTGCAGACGCGCTTTGCCAGCGGGTGTCAGGAGATATTGCACCGGTGCCGGCGGTATCGCCCCTCCAAGCTTCCTGAGCAACGGCGGCAATGCGCTGAAAACCACGTCCCCGGGCGCGTGTTTGTAATAGCGCCAGCACCAATTGAGCAAATCCAGGATTTCACTGGTCAGAACCGTTTGCTCACCATCCGGATAATCGATCACGCTTGCCAGCTTTTCGCACGGCAAATCACTTCCGTTTGCAACCTCCACGATCACACCCACCAGTTTGCGGCGGCCAAAAGGCACCAGCACGCGTTGACCGGCGCGGTAAATTACCCCATTTTCGTTTGGCAGGTAGTCAAACAGCTGCCTTAACGGCAGTGGCAGTGCGACCTTTAACACGGGGGTTGGTGAAGAGGATTGCATAGCGGTGAATTCTAGCAGTCGCGGACGCTGATATTGAAAAATTCGTCAGTACGAATGTGATTCTTCAACCCTCGGCCATTTGCCTGGCTTTTTACAGGTTAAAATATGCAGAGTGCAACGAAAATGGAGACTGGTGGTATGAAAACGCATCGCGATTGGAACCGGGTATTTTTATTCATCACCCTGCTTGGCACTTTAATCTCCCAGAGCGGTTTTGCCTGTGACAGCGGGACGAGCACGAGCCAACTGGGTAGTGCCACCTATACCGGCATAGAAGATGAACCGGTCACCTTGTCCCAGGGGCGCTGGGAAGGTGCTCCGTATGTGGAAGGCGGCGCATCCCGGCCCGGTGTCGGACTGATCGAAGAACTCCAGTTGATGGGTGACCTGGATGCCGATGGCGAAGACGAAACTGTCGCCCTGTTATGGCAAAGCTCGGGCGGAACGGGTAGCAATATTTACATCGCGGTGATGAAACCACAAGCCGATGCGTACGAGAACATATCAACCGCCCTGATCGGTGATCGGGTCAAAATCAGGGATGGGAAAGTCGATTCCGGGCAGATCATCCTCAACGTGCTGCAGGCCGGTGAAAATGACGCGATGTGTTGTCCCACGATGCTCGCGACACGCAGTTGGATATTGAAGGACGGGCAATTGGCAGAAAATGAAATGCAGAACACAGGCACGCTTTCCCTGGCCGCGGTGGAAGGGAGCCAATGGCTTCTGGCGCGCATGGACCTCAATCAGCCCTTGCCCGAGAACGCAGAGGTCACGCTGGCTGTTGAGCCAGGACGCATTTCCGGAAAAAGTGCC
>DATCZY010000498.1:0-6735 GCA_036525655.1 Lysobacterales bacterium
CCGATTCTTTCAACACGTCTTCCCAGCCTTTCTTGAACATGGCCAGCAATCCACGTGTGTAAACCTGCGCCATGCCGAGCACCTCATCACCGCCCATGGCGCGCGCCATGCCCTGTTGGAATTCCAGGGCCTCTTTGCCGCCGGGCATGCGTTTGGCATTCCAAAACTCCATATTCCAGGTCATCTCGCAACTTTTACCAGTGTTCGGCACCGTGCAGGTCTGGCTGGCCGAAATAATTGTCTGTTCCGCCTTGATGCCCGCGAACTCCTGTTTCTCATGGGTGTTATCGACCAACAGTTGAGGTTCTGACCATTGGCAATCTTCTTCACTGACAGGCAAGCCGCCCTGACCCTGCATGTTTTCCTGCATTTTTTCCAGTTCTGCCATGCTTTTTTCCATTTGGGCGCGCAGTTGCTCAAAGGTGATTTCAGAATACTGCTTTTTCTCCGGCACCAGGTTGAGCATGCGCTCTTCATCCAACGAAACAATGGTTGCAGTATTCACGTTCTTGGCAAATTTCTTCATCATGCTTGAAGTGGATTCCATCTGGTTCTCTGTCCGCGCGCGATCACCCGAGATCACGGTGGTCACCGTGCCCTTCGAACCCATCATCGACATCATTCCCGAAGCGCTCACGGTGACGTTTTGATGAAGTGTGACATCAGCAAACGCCGCCGGTGCCTGTGCACCGCAAACCGCAAATATCGTCAGCAGGGAAATATTCAATGACTTCATGGTTTTCTCCTTTTATTAATCGTATTTTCGACACGGACTACCTGTCTATTCAGATCGAGGTGAGTAACTCAGGTGCTACCCGGAGCCCAGCTGTCTATCCATTCATCTAAGCGTTAGCTGCTCACAATATTTGGGAGGTCCGCGCCTGATTATTTTTAATCAGACCTTCTTTCAAGGTTAGCACACGCACTTGGTTGTTGCTGTTGGGCGAGATTTATAGGAAGGTGTTGCCGCGCCGCACGTTAGTCCGTAGCGCTATAACGTGCTTGGCGGTGCCAGAATGAATCAAAAACGGTGACCGCCGTGACCGCATATAATGTGGCCCAGCCCAGCATGGCGATGCGGTCAAAGAACTTGGCGCCGGCGGCGTCTCCAGAGATCCCGTCCATCACCGCGGGCAGAATGATCACCAGCATCGTCATGAAGGCATAGGACCACATGTCCGCGTTGGCCGCCATGCCCTGCCCCTGGAATATTCGCCTGCCCATGACCAGTCCGGCGAAAATCACCAGCAGCACCAGGTTGACGAGCGACGGCCAGATGCTCATTACATTCCACATAATGACCGCACCGATACCGCCGATCAAAGTTGACATCAGCAGGGACTTGCCCGCCGCTTTTGTCTTGTCATTCTCGGCCTGTTGACCCATGCTCGAGACCTTGATCATGACGGCGAGGTAGGCTGAACTTCCGCTGTAGAACAGAAAAAACACGATGATAGGCAACACAATCGCGGTTGAGCGCCACGCGCTGCGAAGTGCTTCCTGGCGCGATGGTGGTTCAGGTTTGGCGGGGGCTGCCGGGACGCCCCCGGGAGTCTTATCCGGGAATAATGCATACACCAGCCAAAGCATGCCGATGGCAATCACTGCGTTCAGGGTCACTGCCTGGTTGATGGCCAGCACCGCGTCGATGGAATCCGACCCGACCATCGTAACGATCGCCAGGCCCATGGTCATGAAAGCACCCATGATGGGTGAACCGCCACTGGCGCTGTAGTAAAAGCACCAGAAGCAGGCCGCTATCAACAGCAACATCCCGACCAATGGCTGGTGGGTTAAAAAGGGCAGCAAAAACCAGCTCGTCAGCCATAACGGGATGAGCAGCGCCAGCAAAAATATCACGGCCTTTTTCAGGCGCAAACCGGGCAGCGGTATCGCAAGCAGCATCGATAACAACACGGGCGTTAGAAAGGATACGCTCCAGTTCATCGTTTGCGACAACCACAGCGCAAAGCCGGTGACAAACGCCAGCCTGAGAGTGCGCCGTGCCGCTAGCGGATGCATCTCAATAGGCATAGCTCAGCAAGGCGTTCATGCGGATATAGAGGCGGCCTAGCATGTTCATCAGCCAGTGATCGCCGGTGTAAACGATCACGGAGGCCTGCGAACCGACACGCAGATTCGCGTCGAGCTGTGCGTCGGCATCGAAGTCAATGGTGACCGGGAAGCGCTGCTCTTCGCGCAGCCAGTTGCGGTCATTCTTGATGGTCGGCAGGGATCCCAGCGGATTGGTGGAGACCTCGACACCGTAGCCGATTTGCCGCACCCGGCCTTTGTAAACCTTTCCGGGCCGTACATCAAAAGCAATTTCAACGCGGTCGCCGGCGTCAACGTGACCGAGGTTGTTCTCCGACAGGTCCGCCTGTATCCAGGTGTCGTGGATCGCTATGAACGTCATCAATGGCGCCCCGGCACCCGCGAAGTTTCCGGCATCGACGCGCAGGTCGGTGATCATGCCGTCACCGGGCGCATAGACACTGGTGCGCTCCAGGTCCAGTCGGGCTTTTGCGAGGTTGGAATTCGCCTGCTGTATCTGCGCATTGTTCTCATCGGTCGAACCCAGCGCGCTGCGGGCCGCCTGCAACGAGGCCTCGGCGGCTGCAAGTCTGCCGCGGGATGACGCCAGGCTGGCCTCGGCCGACTGGATGCGTCTCTCGGAAATGGCGCCGGCATCCTCTTCACGGATGCGGCGCATGCGGGTTGCGTCCTGCTCCGCGTTCCACACCGATGCCCTGGCCGAATCGACATTCGCGCTGGCCGCGGCCACGTTTGCCACACCGGCCTCGATCGACTGTTCGGTGTTTTTCAAGGCTGCTTCGGCGCCCTGCACGGCCAGTTCAAAGGAACCCGGGTCGATACTGAACAGTTTTTGCCCGGCCTTGACCAGTTGGTTGTTTTCAACATCCACGCTGATCAGCCTGCCGGCCACCTGTGGAGCCACAGGAACAACGTAGGCGTGCACCCTGGCCTGGGTGGTGTAAGGCGTCAGCCGGTCACCGGCAAGGTAAACCATCATCAGGATGATACACAGGCCCAGGACTATAAATGTCCACAGGCGCACCGGATCTCTTTTTTGTTCACTGGTCATCCAGTAAGTCTCCCCAATTGGTACGTTCGCGCATGGTGGTCAGCGTATTTTCATCGACGAACGGCCGGCCCTCCCTGACCTCCCATCCACCACCGAGGGCCTTGTACAGTTGCACCACGCTCTGCACCGCCTGACCCTGGCTTGCCGCATAGCGATTCTGTTGACTGAACAGGGATTTCTGCGCGTCCAGCACCCGCTGGTAGCCGGAAAAGCCCTCCTTGTACTGTAGCATCGACAAGTCGTTTGAACGGCGCGCCGCCACCACGCCTTCCTGCAGGATCGCTTTTTGCGACTGCGCGCCCGACAGCGACAAAATGGCGTCATCCACTTCCTGCAAGGCCTCCAGCACCGTCTGCTGGTAGGCGACCAGGGTCTGCTGCAGCCGCGCATCCTGTACGCGGATATTATTACGGATACGCCCGTAATTGAGAACGGGCAAGGTAAACGAGGCGCCCGCGTTGTAGGTGAGACTGTCGGCACTCAGCAGGTTGGAAGCGCCACCGCCGCCAACGTCACTTGAAATGCTGACGACACCGAGCGCACCCGCCAGCGAGATGCTCGGATACAGCGCGGCAGTTGCAACCCCGACCTGCGCATTCTGGGCGACCGCCTGCAATTCAGCCTGGCGTACATCCGGGCGGCGGCGCAGCAGGTCGGCGGGTATGCCCACTGCGATTTGCTCGGGCACTTGCGGGATACCGCCTGCCACAACCAGGTTTTCAACGAAGCCGTTGTTCTGACCCAGCAGGGTGTTCAGGGCATTGCGCGCCAGGCCCAGCTGCGTTTCCAGTTCGGGGACGGTCGCGCGGGTGCCGAGCAAGAGGGTTTTGGCTTGCTGTACATCCAACTCGGAGTCCTGCCCGTTGCGGTACAGCACTTCGGCGATGTCATAGCTTCGTTGCTGCAACTTAAGGTTTTCATTTGCAATCCTGAGTTGTTCCTCGAGAATGCGGATCGTCACGTAGGTGCTCACGACCTGCGCCGTGACCAGCACCATCGCCTCGTCGTACTTGGCGACCGATGCCGACAACGCAGCATCTGCCGATTCGATGCCACGCCGGAACTTGCCCCAGAAATCCATCTCCCAGGCGATCGATACACCGAGGTCGGACTGGTTGAAGCCATTACTGCCCTGGCCGGCATTTTCGCTGGGGGAAACCCGCGTCACTCCGCCCGCCGCCAGTTGCTGCTGCGGGTACTGCAAACCGGTTGCAATGCCCAGTTGGGCGCGCGACTCGAGCACCCTCAGACCCGCCAACTCCAGCGTGAGGTTTTGCTTTTGCGCGATGTCGACCAACTGGCTGAGCACCGGGTCGTTGAAGATCTCCCACCATTCGACCAACTCATAGGGTGTGGCCTGCAGACCCGCATCCAGCGGCTCATCCCAGGCGCCGGGCAAGGGGGCGTCCGGTTGTTCGTAGTCCGGACCGACCGCAGCACAAGCTGCCAGCGTCAGGCTAACCAGGATGAGACAGATCCTGGCATTAAACAGCATGCGCCACCCGGCAAATCCGCCTTGCGAACATGTTTGAAAAGCCACACCACCACGGCACGCATTGGCGCCGGTTGAGAAATGGCCACAGTGAACTCGCATTGATCATCCGCAAAGCATAAGCAGATTGTTTTCCAGATACCAGACAACGGGTGCTTTTTACCTGGAAAAAGCGGCTTTTGATGCCAAAAACGCCGACGCTCCTACCCCTTTGAAGACCGGCACTCTTCGCTGATGCATAAAAGCAACGTACCGATCGTTACTCTTTAAACAACTGTTCCAGTGTTGAAAGCAGCAATTGGAATGCGCCGCTTTCCGGATGCAGCCAGTCAAAATGCCCGGCGCCTTCGAATACGGTAGCGCTGGCGCCCGGCAGTTGTGACTGTGCAAGCGGAACAATGCTGTCGACATCCCCCTGCAACAGAATGGTGTTTTCATGCAGCTGCAACCCGGCCGGGTTGGCGGCCCGGTAGGCGTCCGGCCTGTCCTCGTAGGTGCCGCCCATGAAAGGCGCCGCAGCGGTCTGACAATCGTTCGCACCCCTGGAATATTCAATGATATCGGTGATCGCCGCCAGTCCGATGACAGCATCGACACTTTCATTTTCAGAGGCCGCCAGCAAGGCCAGGTGGCCACCGGCGGAATGACCCATGATGACCGTTCGATCCAGGTCTACCGGGTAAACCTTAAGTGAGGATGTGGATGCCAGCCCTTGCCTGATATCGTCAAAACTGCCGGGCCAGCCACCTCCGGCATCACCGGTGCGCCGGTATTCAAGCGACCAGACGCCATAGCCCGCGTCCGCCAGAGCGCTGCTCAGCGGAAAGCTGTGTTCGATATCGTATTGGTTCAGCCAGCAACCGCCGTGTATGAATACGATCAGCGGGACCTTTTCAGACGCGGCCAGGTTTTGCGGCAACCACAGCAAGCCATACTGGAGGTCCGGATTGATGTCCCCGTAAACCAGTTTCTTATCGGCATGCGTAAAACCCAATGCGGTGACGCTGCTGTAACTGACTTTGCTTTTCAATGCAACCTCACTGGATTCACTCGCATCGGAAGTGGCACATAATAACAACGTCAGGCAAGCGGATAAGCAGGTAGTTTTTTTCATTTGTTGTGCAGTATAAGGTCAACGGATGTCATGATTCATTTATTTTATCTGCACATATAAAAAATAAAAAAGGCCTCCGGGGAGGCCTTTTCAGTGACGAATAATTTGCCGGGTCAGAGTATTTGTTGCCTTGTACAAAAACCATTGCCAAGCAACATCAACATTAGCAAAACGGGACAAACCGTACCCGGTGTTGGAATAGCCATTGGAATGAAACAAACACAGCCCGGCTCATCAGCTGGTTTGATAATGTAAATTTGTAAGCTGGGGTTGTGGTGATATTCAGCATCGTCGCAATGACCCTGCACCACTCCCAAGGGGTGGTGCAGGGTCACATGTATTAATTGCTCTGAAGCGTCGCGTAGTAAGCGGCGAGATCAGCCATATCCTGTTCGCTGAGGTCGCCCACATAGTCTGCCATTTCACTTTCGACGGCACCCGACTTGTAATCAGCCAGTTTTTTGGCGTGCACTGCAGCATCCATTCCGGCAATGGCCGGCGTATCCTCATCGCCCATGCCATCGGCACCGTGGCAATCGGCACAATCCGTCGCGAGTTCGGCGCCCCTGGCAGCATCGCCACCGGCCTGCACACCGCCGGCTGCCAGCATCAGGATTAACATCATTGCGATCAACAGCTTTTTAGTCAACATCACTCTTCTCCTCTAATAAATGTGGATACAAAACTTTTCCGCAAAATCGAATCAGTTGCCTGGACTACCAGAATTTCGATCCTGCATTAAAGCTTGACGCAACTATATCAATCCATAGCTGAACGCAAGTTGAATCGAACCCGTTTATCTGCTGAGTTGTCCAGGCATTGCTCAGCGGCCTGATGGCTTCGTACTTCGCTATACCTACCCCCAGACACCATTGTTTGTAAAACCGCATTACCCCTGCGAGCTCAAGCGTTCGATGCAACGCATTGATCAAATCGCCTGGCAGGTGTTTTAAAGTGGTACACGAATTCGACACGTCAACAATGTTTGAAAATCGACACATGCCGATCCCGATGTTCTCAGCT
>DATCZY010000499.1:0-2876 GCA_036525655.1 Lysobacterales bacterium
ATGGTGAACCACGTAAGCGTCATCGCACAGCACATTGCGTAAGCCGGCCTGTTCAGCCCTCTGGCAAAAGTCGTTTTCTTCACCGTAACCGAGACCGAACGCTTCTTCATCGAACAGACCTATCTGCCCGATTGCACGCAGGGATATTGCCATGCAAAAGCCAACGGCCGTGGGCATGTCCGGGTAAAGCGGAGATCCGCAGGATTTGATTCGGGTGGCGATGGCATCGGGATTCCGGGGGGCCGGATTGGCAATACAGAAGCCCGGAATGGATACGATTTCGCCATTGTTAGACCAGGGCGTGGCTGTGGCGATGGAAACGTCTGAATCCAGGCAGTCTGCGAGGCTTTGCAACCACCCCGTGGTCACCTCGGTGTCTGAGTTGAGCAGGACCAGGTCGGTCTCGGCCAGACGCATACCGTGGTTGGCCGTTGCCACGAAGCCCCTGTTTTGCGGATGCACCAGCAAACGTCGAAACGGTTTTGCCTGGTTCGCCCAGGACTGCAACAAAGGCTGTACACGTTCATCGGTCGATGCGTCGTTAATCAGCAGCACCCCGGTGTCGGGTGGTACGGTACGCGCAATGGAATCAAGACAGGCTTTGAGTTGTTCAAAGGCATTGAAAACCGGAACGATGATCAGAGGCAAGGTCATGCCGGTCCAAACACCACGCTAAGGTCCGGTATTGGCTTTCCACTTGGGACATACGGCGTTGCACTTTCGGTTGTGCACCCGGGGCACACCACGCTCAATGCGCCTTGTCCCGCAAAAAAATGACCGATGTCGATGGGTGTTCGCATGCTGTTAACAGGCCCTAGTCGAGCCACTCATGCGGCAAACGGATATAGCCGACTTCCTTGGTGTTCCCGGAAATCGTAAATGCCATTTGCTGACTGTCGAACACCCTGATGCCTTCGGGGTCCATCGAATGTGCGCTCAGGTTGTAACTGCCCGGCAAAAGGGCGATGTTATTCAGGCGCAAACGAAAACGGTATTGACGATCAGCCAGCTTGACCGGCATGGCGTTTTCATTATCTGAGACGACCCCGTAAACCGGCGTGCCGTCGGCCCGTACAACCCCCACCACGCCAACCGGCGGGCGATCATCAGGTGAAAGTATTTGCAATTCGATATCGAGATCGTCGCCCATGGAAAACGTTGGCGGCTCATTGTTCTTACTACCGGAAAGTGTTAGTTTTTCAATGCGGTAATAGGCGCCGTCACCGGCCGCCTTTACTTGCATTTCCTTATCTTTTGCACTGCGTTTTTCGTGCCAGGCAAGGTAGGCCTGTGTGACCGGAAATACATCCCCGTATTGCTCGATGCTACCCGCATGGACCCACAGAGCCTTCTGGCAGAGTTTCTGCACGACATACATGCTGTGTGAAACCATAAGCAGGGTTCCGCCCTGCTCCAGGAACTGCTGTATCCAGCGTATACATTTTTTCTGGAACGACTCATCACCCACAGCCAGCACTTCATCGGTAATCAACAGGTCCGGACGACAGGCGGTGATCACGGCAAACCCCAACCTGACAACCATACCTGAGGAGTAATGTTTGACCGGTTCATGGATATATTCGCCGATATCGGCGAACGCCAGGATGTCATCGAGGCGCTCGTCCAGTTCCTTGCTGCTCAAACCCATTAGGGATGCTTTCATGCGTACGTTATCCATGCCGCTGAAATCGGGCTGAAACCCGGCGCCTAGCTCAAGCATCGCTGCGACATTGGCATGCACCATAACGCGCCCGGTCGTGGGTTGAATGACACCCGTGAGCACCTTTAGCAGGGTCGACTTGCCCGCGCCATTTTCTCCGATGATACCCAGCGACTGGCCCCGGACGACCTCCAGGTTAATATTATTGAGTACTTTGGCGCCATGTGCCGGCTCGCGCCCAAACAGCAAGGCGGCGAATGCCTGCAGGCGTTCGCGCGACTTGTGCACGCGTGGGTAGATCTTGGATACACCCTCAATCTTGACCAGGGTATCCATCAGAGGAAGTCCTCGAAATGGCCGGCAAAGCGGCGGAAAAACCGCACAGATGCCCATGCAAAAACTGCTACAAACAACACCATGACCAGTGCTTTGTAATCAAAACTCATTTCACCGAACAACAACTGTTCCCTTAGCCGGGCTATGAACCAGGCCATCGGGTTCCACTGCGCGAGTTTTTGTATCGACTCCGGCAAGTAGGATGAACTGTAGAGGATCGGTGTCGTAAAAAACCAGAATGTCATCAACGGTGGCAATATCTGCGCCAGGTCACGCACGAAGACCTGGATGGCGCTGGTAAACAGGGCAATTGCACAGGCAAAGACCCACATCAGAAGAATGACTGGTATGACAATAGCCAGGTAAATCCAGTGGATATCAGTGCCCATCAGTTGTAAAACGATCAACACGGCCAGGTAACCAATCAAATGCATGATAAAAGTCGCGGTAACGCTGGCCAGTGGGATTTGTTCGGTGGCAAATGCAACCTTGCCAATCAGGGCGCCATTGGCGGTAATCGAGCTATTTGCACGAAGAATCGCTTCCGAAAAAGCAGTCCATGGCCAGAACGCCACCGCCAGGTATGGCACGAAGCCTATACCTGAAGCCTCCGGTATCCGCGCCTTGAATATCGTGGAAAATACGAACGCGTAAACCGCCAGCAGTATCAGGGGTTGCAATATCAGCCAGGCAAAACCGGTAACGTTGTCGAGATAATCCTGTCGAATCTGACGAACCACCAGATTCTGAAAAAATACCCGGTCAAATTTTCTCGGCTTGCCTGTAATCATTACAATCAGGTTGATTTAGTTAAGCCGACATTCTACTCCTGTATTTCACTATCAACCTGTGGTTCTACAAATTCATCACCAAACTGCGA
>DATCZY010000500.1:0-2161 GCA_036525655.1 Lysobacterales bacterium
GGGTGCCACAGGTGGGCGCTCGTGTCGATGTCATAGCTATTGCATCGACCATGCCTGGTCCCCGTAAGGATTCCGGCCTCGTCGAAGTATAAATAAAACAAGCGCTATATTGCCAGAATACTGCAGATATTGGACAGCAGTTTAAGACAGCATTCGCCAAAAGCGCCTACTTTTGGTCGGTCAATTCGCCGTAGAATGTGGCACAAGTTGAATGGTGACGCCTGAAGCTTGCCCGGTTTCCTATCTGTTTCTCGCTACCATGACATCTGGGCGCATCTGCCAACCTCCTGGGTTCAGAGTAAGGTGCCAGGGTAAGCAAAAAAGAAGACACCACGTTCTGCGCGTCCATCTATTTCTCCTTGGGAACCAATCCGCGCTATAGTCTCTGAATGACGAAACCAATCAGCATTCTCAATCATGTGCTTGGCCCGGTTATGCGCGGGCCTTCGAGTTCTCACAGCGCGGGTTCTCTGCGCATCGGCCGGCTATGCCGGGACCTCCTCGGCGGCAATGTCACGGCCGTGGACTGCGACTACGATCCAAACGGATCGCTGGCCACAACGCACCTGTCACAGGGCAGTGATCTTGGTCTGACGGGTGGTTTGCTTGGCTGGGAAACCAGCGACGAGCGCTTGCCTGACTATAGAAAACATGCAGTGGATGCCGGTCTTCGTTTTGCTGTACACACGATAGACTACGGCGCCATACACCCGAACACTTATCGCCTGCGGCTCCGCAATGGTGATGAGCACCATGTGGTAACCGCTTTATCCGTGGGTGGCGGAATGATCGAAGTGACCGATATCGACGGTATGAAGGTGTCGCTGGAAGGTGATCAGCATGTACTCGTTGCTTTTGCCGCCAATGATACGCCGTTGGGCATCCGCAGTTCGACCCAGGCATTCACTGAAGACGCCTTTGCTGCTTTCAAGACCGATACCGGTGCAGCCAGGGTTCGCCACCTGCACCCGGTCTTACCGGTCTGTGGAGATGAGACAACCGAGGTCCCTTTTCGCAATGCCAACGACATGCTCGGCTACGACGGCGACCGTAACAGTTCACTGCCGCAACTGGCCCTTGAATATGAGGCCGCACGCAGCGGGATGTCGCACGACGAACTACGGCGGCACGTCAGACATGTTCTGAGAACCATGCAGGAGTCATTACGCATTGGACGCGCCGGTACGTCGTATGCCGATCGAATTCTGCCAAGCCAGGTGGGCCGTTACCAGTCGGCGCAGGAACAGGGCTTGCTCATCGGTGGAAATGCCTTTAACGAAGTGGTCGTTTCCGTCACCTCCGTGCTCGAGGCGAAAAGCGCGATGGAAGTCATTGTTGCCGCGCCAACGGCCGGTTCTTGCGGTGTGGTGCCAGGCGCTTTGCTTGGTGCCGGTGCGACAATGAGCGCCAGTGATGACCTGTTGATAGACGCATTGCTGACGGCTGGCCTGATCGGTATGTTTATTGCAACCGGTGCTACTTTTGCCGCTGAAGAAGGAGGGTGCATGGCCGAATGCGGATCGGCTTCGGGAATGTCTGCCGCAGCCCTCGTAGTGATGGCTAACGGGTCTACAGCCCAGGCGTTGGCGGCAGCCTCACAGGCGCTGCAGAACTCGTTTGGCATGACCTGCGATACCGTTGCCAATCGTGTTGAGGCGCCTTGCCTTGGCAAAAATACCATGGCTGCCGCCAATGCAATCGCCGCCGCCAATATGGCGCTGGCCGGTTTTGATCACCTGATCCCGCTCGATGAAGTCATCATTGCCATGGCCGAAGTCGGCAAGCAGATGCCACGCGAACTATGCTGCACGGGTCTCGGCGGCATCGCAATCTGTCCTTCCTCAAAGGCCATAGAATTACGCCTCAAGTAGCCAGGGTCAGTCGTTTTTGTCGCGCTTTTGGGGTGATGACCATTTTTCATTCCAGCCTCAACCTGATAAAGAGCATACCTCATGGGTTAGGCCTAATTAATAAAATTAATGTTTTGGATAAACTTGGCACACCTAACTGGTACAAAACTAACGTAATTAAAATCAAAGTTTAATGCATGATTAATATGTTATTTATTAAGAATTGTACTATAGTGTTTATACCGGACCAGGAAGTTCGTGGTTGACATACGCTAGATTAGCGATTTTCCCGGTTCGGTAAAATGAGGATT
>DATCZY010000501.1:0-2786 GCA_036525655.1 Lysobacterales bacterium
CGTAGCGCTTGAGCGTAGCGAGTTCCTGGATATTCATCATGAAAGAGCCGTCGCCCGAAACGCACACCACGGTGGCTTCGGGCCTGGCAACCTTGGCGCCGATGGCTGCGGGCAACCCATAACCCATGGTGCCCAGTCCACCCGAGGAAATGTGTTCAAGCGGATCGTTGAAGCGGCAGTGTTGGGCGACCCACATCTGGTGCTGGCCGACGTCGCAGGTAATGGTCATGCCTTGCGGCCGCGCCCTCGACAGGTCGCGCAGTAACTTCGGTGCATAGATGCCCTTGACGGGGGCGTCGTAACGCCAGGCAAATTCCTTCGTCCAGCCCGCGCACTGGGCGCGCCAGCCCGGGTTGGCCGTGTTCTCAGGGCGGATGCCTTCAAGTGCAGGCGCCAACTCACTGACAATGGCAACGTCAGCCTTGCGCAGTTTCGAGATTTCGGCCGCATCGATATCCAGATGGATGATACGTGCCGCCGGGGCGAACTGCGCCAGGTGTCCGGTGGCCCGGTCATCGAAGCGCGCGCCAACCACCATCAGCAGGTCGCAATTCTGCACCGCGTGATTGGCGGCGCCGTTGCCGTGCATGCCGAGCATGCCGACATAGTTGGGATGGTCGGGCGGCACCACACCCAGCCCCTTGAGCGTACTGGTCACCGGCAGGCCGGTGCGGTTTATAAACTGGCGGAATACTTCGACCGAATCCGAAATGGCGATGCCACCACCCGCAATCACCAGCGGGCGCCTGGCTTGTGACAACATCTCACTGGCCAGTTGCATGGCCCCGGCATCCGGCGCGCTGGCCTCGGGCAGTTTCACCGGCGCCGTGAACACGGCTTCACCCATGCCTGCGGAAATATCCTTGGGTAAATCGATCAGAACGGGCCCGGGGCGGCCACTCTGTGCTATTTGAAACGCCTCGTTGACGATTCTCGGGATATCGGCAACGCTGCGCACGATATAGCTGTGTTTTACAATTGGCAACGTGATGCCGAAAATATCCACTTCCTGGAACGCATCGGTGCCCTGCAATGCGGAGGGAACCTGGCCGGTGATGACCACCATCGGCACCGAATCCATGAAGGCATTTGCAATACCTGTGACCAGGTTGGTTGCGCCGGGTCCGGAGGTTGCCATGCACACACCCGCCCGCCTGGTGACGCGTCCGTACGCATCGGCGGCCAGTGCGGCGCCCTGCTCGTGACGGCATAAATAATGCTTCAGGCTGGAACCGACCAGGGCATCGTAAACCGGCATGATCGTGCCACCCGGATAGCCGAAGATCTGCTTTACACCATTACGCTCGAGTGACTCGATGAGTATTTGTGAACCGCTGCGCAGTGCAGGGGCCAAACTTGGCGATGGTTTCATTGGTCTGTTGTCTCTGGCTTCGGGTTTAAATTGCTCATAAAGGTCGTGTAAAAAAAAACCCCGCTTCTTTTCAGTTGCGGGGTTTTTGCTGATCCTGGTCCTGGTCTTCTAGGCGATCTATGCTACCCCGCTGAGTGTCGGAATAATGGAGAGGCCTAGTAGCAGAGCGCTATTTGTATTCAACACTGGGGTACCTGCAGACATGTCGGCCTCACTAACGGCCTTATTTGCTGGCGCCTCTGGTTGTTGCAAATGCTTAAACATGGAAGCTTTATCCCATTCTAAAAAAGCGCTGTCAACCACTTTTTAAATTTTTCCGGAAAATTTCATTCACATAACCCGTATTCAGCGCCCGCAATGACCGCATACGCGGTCGGTACCAGATGCCTGTAAAACAGCAATCAGGTACAATAACCCGCTGGTTGGAAGCTGCCGGACAGTTCGCCTGGGCAACCTTTTTCCGCCGCGGACACCCGGTTTGAATGCTGCGATACACAGCCGGGCGCCACATGATGCACAAGCCACATCGTTTACCCCGCATACTGGCGCAATAACGAGGGTTAACAAAACATAAAGAGCGAAAATATGCACGTACAAATGCCCTTAAGTGAAGACATGGAACTGCTGCGTGACACCGTGCGGCGATTCGCCCAGCAGGAAATCGCTCCACGCGCCGAAGATATCGACAGAGACAATGCATTTCCACAGGATTTATGGCCAAAGCTGGGTGAACTGGGGTTGCTCGGAATAACGATACCGGAATCACTGGGGGGATCAGACCTCGGTTACCTCGCCCACGTGGTGGCGATGGAGGAAATCTCCAGGGCATCCGGTTCCGTTGGTTTGTCGTACGGGGCCAACACCAACCTGTGCATGGATAACCTGAACAAGAACGGCAGCGAGGCCCAGCGCCACAAGTTTCTGCCAGGGCTGTGCAGCGGTGAACTGGTCGGCGCGCTGGCCATGTCCGAAGCGGGCGCAGGCTCTGATGTAGTCGGATCCATGAGTTGTCGCGCAGAAAAAAAGGGCGACCACTGGTTGGCCAACGGCTCAAAAATGTGGATCACCAACGGCCCAGAAGCCGATGTTCTGATCGTCTATATGCGCACCGCCGGCAAGGAGTCAGGCTCATCCAGCATGACCGGCTTCCTGGTTGAAAAAGGCATGCCCGGTTTTAGTACCGCCCCGAAAATGGACAAGTTGGGCATGCGCGGTTCCAACACCTGTGAACTGGTATTCGAGAACTGTGAAATACCGGCCGAAAATGTCATTGGCGAAGTCAACCAGGGCGTAAAACTGTTGATGAAAGGTCTCAATACCGAACGCCTGGTTTTATCCGGCGGACCGCTCGGGCTGATGCAGGCCTGCCTCGACCTGGTGATTCCCTACATGCGTGAGCGCAAGCAGTTCAACC
>DATCZY010000502.1:0-5288 GCA_036525655.1 Lysobacterales bacterium
CCCGCCCAACCCCCTGAGCCTGCCCTCGGGGTGTAAATTCAGGGACCGCTGCCCGAAGGCCTTCGATGCCTGCACTGCGGAGCCGCCGATGCAAATGGGCGAGGACCACCACCCCTACCGCTGTTTCCTGGGGCCGTCGAAATGAAGGACAGGGTACTCAGGGTGCAGGACCTGGCGGTGCACTTCAAACTTCGTGAAGGCGGCCTGCTGCACTCGAAAACGCATACGCTTAAAGCGGTCGATGGGGTCAGCTTCGACCTCGATGCCGGTGAAACGCTCGGTGTGGTGGGTGAGTCGGGTTGCGGTAAATCAACCCTTGCCCGTGCCCTGTTGGCGCTGATAAAACCCAGCCGCGGCCGGGTCCTGTGGCTGGGCGAAGACCTGAACAAGCTGGATGATGAGGCCCTGAGAAAAAAGCGCCAGGATATGCAGATCGTTTTCCAGGATCCGCTGGCCGCACTCAACCCGCGTATGACCGTTCGTGACATCATAGCTGAGCCCCTGTGGACGTTTTTCCCCAAGATCGCACGCGTTCAGGTCGATGAGCGTGTGCGCGGAGTAATGAAGATGGTGGGTCTGCTGCCCAACCAGGTCAACCGCTATCCGCATGAATTTTCCGCCGGACAGTGCCAGCGAATCGGCATCGCGCGCGCCCTGGTGTTGAACCCGAAGCTGGTCATTTGCGACGAACCCGTCAGCGCGCTGGACGTATCGATACAGGCGCAGATTATTAACCTGTTGAAGGTTTTGCAGAAAAAGCTGAACCTGTCGCTGGTGTTTATTGCCCATGACCTGTCGGTGGTCAAACATATCAGCGACCGTGTCATGGTGATGTACCTGGGGCGTGCGATGGAGCTTTCGCAACGCGACCAGTTATACAAGGTGCCGCTGCATCCTTATACCCGGGCCTTGATCAAGGCAGTGCCGGTACCCGACCCGAAGCTGGCAAGGGCCGCGGGCGACACCGGCCTGACCGGTGACATGCCATCGCCGCTGGATCCTCCTCCAGGCTGCGTCTTTCATACCCGTTGTCCGTATTCGATAAAACGCTGCCAGTTGGAAGTGCCGGCGCTCAGGCGCATGGAGCGCGGCGACTGGGTTGCGTGTCATCGCGCTGAAGAACTTGACTTAACCATCGTCAAAAGCGGTTAGAATACCCGCTGCACCAAAGGTTAAAACCAGAATTGATAGAGGAAATTGGAATGATCCGAAAGACACTGCGGTCCATTGCGGTAATCACTGTGGTATTGCTATTGAGCGGTTGCAGTAAAAACATACGCGTGATCAGCGAGTGGGATGCCGGTCGCGATAATATTGACAAGCGCGAAAGAATTGCCGTGGTTGCGATGATGCCCGAGTCGCTGCAACGCCTGACTGTTGAACAGGAAATCGTAGAGGTGATGCGCAAGAAGGGCAGGAACGCACTGGTGTCCAGTGATATCCCGGGCTTATCCGGTCGTCTCACCCGGGAAACCGCCGAACCGGCCCTCAGGGCCGCCAGCGTGGATGCCATCATTGTTGTATTCCTGACCGGCGGCGGTAAAGGCGAGCGACTGGAACGCGCTGATTATTACGCCGTCAATGTAGGTTCCGGTTTCTACGGCGCGGGTTATGGCTGGTTTGCGCCCACCTACGCCAACGTCTACACGGTTGTCGAGGGCAGCGGCTTTTACGATCAGCAAGATTTTCTCTACGCGGAGACTTCCTATTTCGATATCGTTGAAGACCGTGCCAAATGGAGCATGATCACCCGTTCCAAGAATCTCGAATACAACGATACCGCCAAGACGGTCGCGGAAAAAATCGTTTCCAAGATGAGATCTACCGGGACATTGTAGGCCGGGTTCTGGTGCGTTTTGCACAGGAACCGACCCGCATTGACCGGCGATTATCCAGATGACCAACAACCAGGCTGATGCTATCAAGCTTGAATCCGGTCTCGACCGGCTCGGGCTGGCCGTGCCGCCCGGAGCAGTGGATAAGCTGCTCTCCTACATGGAGCTGTTAAAGGAATGGTCCGGCACCTACAACCTGATTGCGCCGCGGGAGCGGGATTTTCTGCTCACCCGCCATCTGCTCGACTCGTTGTCGATCGCACCCTGGCTGCAGCCGGGTTCGTTGCTCGATGTCGGCACCGGTGCCGGTTTACCGGGTTTGCCGCTGGCCATCATCAAACCGGAAGTGGAAGTTACCCTGATCGACAGCGCAGGCAAAAAGATACGTTTTATCCGCCATGTCGGCCGCACGCTGGCGCTGGCAAACATCCATCCGCTGCACCAGCGCGTTGAAGAACTGCCCGGCGGCACGAGCTATGCCAACATCACCTCCAGGGCCTTTGCGTCATTGAGGGACTTTGCCGAGGCAGTGAGGTCCTGCGCAGGACCATCCACGCGCCTGCTGGCGATGAAGGGTGCTTACCCCGAAAACGAACTTGAAGAACTGCCCGCCTGGGTCAATGTACAATCGGTCGAAGCATTAACCGTGCCCTATTTGCACGCTGAGCGGCATCTCGTTTTAATGTCGGTCACCCACTAATACAGATCACTAAAGAGATATATGGCTAGAATTATTGCAGTCGCGAACCAGAAAGGCGGCGTTGGAAAAACCACCACCTGCGTGAACCTGGCGTCCGCGCTGGCGGACATGAAATATCGCACCCTGCTGGTCGACCTCGACCCGCAGGGCAATGCTTCCGTGGGTTGCGGGGTCAACGCGCGCGAGCTGGAAATCTCCGCGCTGGAAGTGTTGCAGGCCGAGTGTGACATACCCGAAGCCATGATCCAGCTCGAAAGCCTCGGTTTTGACGTGTTGCCATCCAACAGTGACCTGACCGCCGCAGAGGTTTCACTGCTGCAGGTGGACGAGCGTGAATACCGGCTTAAAAGGGCATTGGAAAAGATTGCCCATCAATACGCTTGGATCATCATTGATTGCCCGCCCTCGCTGAACATGCTGACGCTCAATGCATTGACGGCGGCCAACAGCGTGCTGATCCCGATGCAGTGCGAATACTACGCGCTCGAAGGGCTGGCCTCGCTACTGGAAACCATTGAGCAGGTGCGCAGCAGCGTGAACCCGGGGCTGGAGATCGAAGGTCTGTTACGCACCATGTTCGATGGTCGCAACAACCTTTCAAACGCCGTCTCGGATCAATTGACCGAACACTTTGGCGAGCGGGTCTACCGCACGCTGATACCACGCAATGTGCGTGTCGCCGAAGCGCCCAGTTACGGTCTGCCGGTACTGAGATACGACCCGGCATCACGCGGGGCGCTGGCATATCTCGGTCTCGCCGGCGAAATGTTGCGCAGAAACCGGAAACGGCAGTCGGGCTAGCCGCCCGTCGCCACGTTTAGTTCACTTTACCCTGGTTAAATTGATAATATGATTTATCAATTTCGGAATAATATTCAATGGCAGTAAAAAAGAATCCGCTCGGTCGTAACCTGAGCTCAATGCTCAGCCAGTCTGCTTTACAGCATGCAGTGGATAATGCGGGCTCTGAAATGTCCGGCCGTGACGCGCTGAAAAGCCTGCCACTGGACCTGATCAGTCCCGGGCCGTTTCAGCCGCGCTCGATTTTCGACGCCGACCGCTTGCAGGAGCTTGCCGAATCCATCCGTCACCAGGGGGTCATCCAGCCCGTGGTGGTGCGCGTCCGTGGAAAAAACGACTACGAATTGATCGCCGGCGAACGCCGCTGGCGGGCGGCGCAGTTGGCCGGTATTGAGAAAATCCCCGCCATTATTCGCGAAGTGCCCGACGAAATCGCCATCGCGATGGCGCTGGTTGAAAACATCCAGCGTGAAAACCTGAACCCGATCGAAGAAGCGACCGCGCTGAGGCGCCTGGTGGATGAATTCCAGATGACCCACCAGGAAGCCGGTGACGCGGTTGGGCGCTCACGCTCAGCCGTGTCCAACCTGCTGCGTTTATTGGAACTGTCGCAGGAAGTGCGCGAACTGGTTGACGCCAGGCACCTAGAAATGGGTCATGCACGCGCCCTGTTGACGCTCGAACCATCGCTGCAGGCAAAAGCGGCGCGCGAAGTGGTCAGCAAAAAACTGTCGGTGCGCGAGACCGAACAACTGGTGCGGCGCATGAAGGCGCCGCCGGCACCCAAAAAACGGGCGCTCGACCCCGATGTTCAGCTCCTGCAGGACAGGCTGGCTGAAAAACTCTGTGCCAGGGTCAAGTTGACCCACAACGCCAGGGGTAAGGGTAAGCTGGTTATCGCCTATAACTCGGCGGACGAACTGGAAGGGATTTTGCAGCACCTGGGCTTGGAGACTGACTGAGCAATTGTTGACCGAGGTCAACGATTAAATCCTGATCTGCGGCTATGATGCCGGCTATTCACAAACAAACTATCAGAAGGTGTTCATCATGCAAGGTTATCCCCATCTCTACGTTGCCAGCGCCTCCGGCAGCACCGAAGGCAATGTTGTCGTCACCGGCGACGGCCTGCCGGCGCTGGATACGGCATCCCCACCGCAGTTTGACGGCCCCCTGGGCATGTGGTCACCGGAGACCCTGTTTTCCGCCGCGGTCGCCGATTGCTACATACTGACCTTCCGCGCCATCGCGCGCGCATCCAAGTTCGAATGGAATTCGCTGGAATGCAGGTCGGAGGGTGTACTTGAGCGGCCCGAGAAGACCACTTATTTCACCACCTTCAATGTTCACGCCGTGTTGCACGCCCCCGAGGGCACCAAGATCGAACTGGCGGAAAGACTGCTGGAAAAAGCCGAGGCCCTGTGCCTGATCACCGCTTCACTCAAGTCCGAAGTCGTTTTGACTACGGAAATCATTATCGACTGAACCCCGGCGTTTGGTTTATCGCAACCACCACCCGCTTTGCCGGTGTGGTGGCGGCGTTGTTGGCATGTGGTAATCTGTCACCGACCGGGGTGGGCGCACAACTTATTGCTGGAGTCGGGTTTTGAGGACAGGTACATGACGGCTGCTAACAGCCAGATGGTAAGCCGGGGTTTGCGGATTCAGACCATCGTGGCCCTGGTGCTTGCCGGCGGCTTGATGCTGGTCGGACCGGTCGCCGCCTACTCATCCCTGTTCGGTAGCTTGGCCGCATACATCCCCGCACTGTTTTTTGCCCTGTTGGTTGCGCCGAAATTCGGTGCTGACAGCACAACTTTTTTACGTACCGCGGCGGTCGCCGAAGTGCTCAAGATTTTCTTGACCGGCCTGTTGTGTGCTGCGGTGTTTATCTGGGTTAAGCCGCTGGCGCCGTTATGGTTTTTCACCGGTATGGCGGCCGTGATATTCAG
>DATCZY010000503.1:0-5112 GCA_036525655.1 Lysobacterales bacterium
ATACCGGCGCCGGCGGCGGGTATCATCCGTTCGGTCGATGTCGTTGAAGGGGACTTTGTTTCAGAAGGCTGGCTGGTTGCCACCCTCGAAGCGGATGAAAAAACCGAAGGTGCGGTCGTTCCTGCACCGGCGCCGGCCACGGCTGTTGCAGCACCGGTCAAGCGCGGACAAGCGGCCGAAGCGCCGCAAGCTGCTGTCGAGGCCGAAGAAGTCAGCGCCCCTGCAGTTGAGTATGATTTTGACGTACTGGTGCTGGGCGCCGGTCCCGGTGGTTACACCGCGGCTTTCCGGGCTGCGGACCTCGGCATGAAAGTTGCCCTTGTAGAACGCTACGCCGCACTGGGAGGGGTTTGCCTGAACGTGGGATGCATCCCTTCCAAGGCCCTGTTGCACGCCGCCGTTGTCATTGATGAGGCCGCCGCCATGGCGGATCACGGTGTGGTTTTCGGTCAACCTTCAATCGATGTGGATAAATTGCGTGGCTGGAAAGAGAAAGTCGTCGGACAATTGACCGGCGGTCTGGCTTCCATGGCAAAACAGCGCAAGGTGACGGTTATGCAAGGTAAAGGCCGTTTCAGTGACGCGCATGAAATGACGGTCGACACAGCGGACGGCAGCCAGCAGGTCAGTTTTGCCAAGGCCATCATCGCCGCGGGTTCTCAGGCATTCAAGTTGCCCGGCTTACCGTGGCAGGATCCACGCGTCATGGACTCCACCGATGCGTTGGAAATGAAGGATATCCCGCAGCGGCTGCTGGTCATTGGTGGTGGCATCATTGGCTTGGAAATGGCCAGTGTTTACCAGGGCCTCGGCAGTGAGGTCACGGTGGTCGAGCTGACCGATCAACTCATGCCCGGTGCGGATAAAGACCTGGTCAGGCCTTTGCAGAAAAGGATTACCGAGCGCTACTCGGGGATTTTTGTCAGTACGAAGGTGACCGCGGTTGAACCCGCGGAAGATGGTCTGCACGTCACTTTTGAAGGCGCAAAAATACCGGATAACACGGTCTTTGACCGGGTCCTTGTTTCAACGGGCCGTATCCCGAATGGAAAACTCATCGGTGCAGAAAACGCAGGCGTTGAGATTACCGATCGCGGGTTTATCCCCGTGGACAGGCAAATGCGCACCAACGTGCCGCATATTTTCGCCATTGGCGATATCGTCGGTCAGCCGATGCTGGCACACAAGGCCACACACGAGGCCAAGGTTGCGGCAGAAGTCTGCGCCGGCCTGAAAACCGCGTTCGAGGCGCGGGTCATACCATCGGTTGCATATACCGATCCAGAGATTGCATGGGTGGGTCTGACAGAAACAGAAGCCAAAGACGAGGGTATTGATTACAAGCTGGGTAAGTTCCCCTGGGCTGCGAGCGGCAGGGCGATAGGCATCGGTCGAACCGAGGGATTCACCAAGCTGTTGTTTGACCCGGAAACGCACAGGGTGATTGGTGCCGGAATCGTTGGCCCACATGCCGGTGACCTGATTGCAGAATGTGTGTTGGCCATTGAAATGGGTGCTGAAGCAGGCGATATCGGCCTGTCGATCCATCCGCATCCAACGCTTTCTGAAACCGTTGCGATGTCGGCCGAGGTATTTGAAGGCACCATTACCGATCTCTACATTCCCAAACGCAAATAGGCCAACCCTTTTTTGTGAGCTGTTTTTCTGAAAAGGGATAATAATACAGCCTGGGAATGGTTGCCCTGAAAGCGGGGTGCCTCGAGCATGCGTCGATAAGGATTACGGCTTTCATGGTTTGAGCCTTCAGCCGATTTTTTGCCCGTATGGCGTTGGATACGACCCGTGTTCCCATACAATCATTTGACCCGAACGGTAAAGCGAGTCTCGTCGCTTCTGTTTTATCTTCATTTTTTGGCTATACTTCAGGCCAGTTTAACCAGCCATTAAAAGGAATTTGAAATGCCAAGAATTTTCGTATCTATTGTTCTGTCTTCCGTGTTTGTCACCAGCGTGGCCATTGCTGATTCTGATCCGATCCTCGAGCGCCAACAACTGATGGAGGATACCCGCGACGCCGCCAAGGTCATCGGCGGTATGCTCAAGCAAGAACAGGCGTTTGACGCTGAAGCCGCGATGGCTGCCCTCCAGACCTGGAAAAAAACTGCGACTACCGCCGGCGACCTGTTTCCGGAAGGTTCGGAAACCGGTCATGATACCGAGGCGAAGGCAACGATCTGGACCGACCGCGCCGGCTTTGAGACCAAGTTGGAGGAGTTTAACGCCCAAGTAGATGCGGCCATTGTTGCCAATCCAGATAGCCTGGAAGCATTGAACGCGGCGGCAGGCCCGGTATTTAAAGCCTGTAAAGCCTGTCATGAGGGTTACCGGGTAGAGGAAGAGGACTAAACCCCCGACAGGGGAACAGGGATTTGAGAAGACTTACAATCATCCTTGGAGGCTTAGCCCTGGCGGTGGTTTTGTTGTTCCTGGTAACCCGGCCCGTCGGGTTGCCGGCGGGTATGTTGCCGGCGCACACCGTTGATATAGCAAACGGTGAAATTTTGTTTCATGCCAGCGGTTGCGCTTCCTGTCACGCTTCTGTCGATGCCGATACGGAGCCCGCCATTCTTGGTGGCGGGCTTGCCCTGGACACACCCTTTGGCACCTTTCTGGTGCCCAACATTTCACCGCACCCCGACCACGGTATCGGTCGCTGGAGCACGCTCGATTTTGTTAACGCAATGCACCTGGGTGTGTCGCCGGGTGGTCGCCATTACTATCCTGCGTTTCCCTATCCATCCTATACCCGTATGCGCCTTGAAGACCTGATGGATCTAAAATCCTATCTCGATACACTGCCGCAGGCGCAGAATCCCAATCAGGAACATGATTTGACGTTTCCCTGGAATGTGCGCGCCGGGATAGGTCTGTGGAAGTTGCTTAACCTGGATCCTGCCGCGGTGGTTTCAGTGCCGCCGGACAATAAGGATTTAGTGCGTGGAAGATACCTGGTTGAAGGTCCGGGGCACTGCGGCGAATGCCATACACCGCGCAACTGGAGCGGTGGTCTGGACAATAGCCGTTGGCTCTCCGGTGCGCCCAATCCCGAAGGCGAAGGCAAGGTTCCCAACATTACACCGGACGAAAACGGACTGGCGGAATGGTCGCAGCGTGATATTGAATACTACCTAAGCTCGGGGCTCACCCCGGACTTTGATACGGTGGGTGGGTCAATGGTCGAAGTGCAGGCCAACATGGCGCGTCTGTCTGCAGAGGATCGTGCCGCGATTGCTGCCTATCTCAAGGCCGTACCGCCGTTACATTAATTGCGCACAAAGCGGAATACAAACCGGTCGCTTTGTCCGCGAATGGATGGGTCGAATACAGCCAATGTGTGATCGTCTTGGGCATTGCGAAGAAACTCAGCTTCGGCTTCCAGCGTAAAGCATGAATTTGCAAAGCCGTCCCTGACCACCTGCGGGTCGATCCGGTGAAGCGTTTTGGCAACCTGTGTGGTGTCACCGCCGCTGTTGGCGACGTGGTCGATCAAGCCCAGCACTGCGCCAGGTTTCATTGCCCGGCAAAGCTTGTCCAATAACAAATCTTCGTCGATGGCCAGCCAGCCATTTTCCGGGTCTGCGAACATGAAGTCGTGCCAGGTCAGTGCCATCAGGACCGCGTCGAGGGAGCTTTCTTCAAGCTCGATATCATCGGCCTCGGTGACGATGGTTTCTGTATGGGCCAAGCGGCCATCGAGATACCGCGTCCTGTAAACCTCGCCTGAAAAGGCAATATATGCTTCGTTGGTGTGGGCGATCACCTTGCCATCTTCGCCGACGATCGAATCGAGCATTTCGGTGTAATAACCTCCACCTGAAAACAGGTCGAGCACGGTCATGCCGGGTTTGATGTTAAAGAAAGAGAGCACTTGTGCAGGTTTACGATTGGCATCACTTGCGAAATCGACCGACAGCCGTTGCGGATTTGAAACGGCTGCCGCCACTGCTTCGCTGACATCGCTTCCACCGCTGTTTCCGCATGGTGAAAGAAAAAAAAGACTGAACACCAAGCTTGAACAACTCATCTCCTGTTCCTTTATCGGTCTTAACCGCGACATTGTAGTGGTAACGTTATGGCGGCAAAAGGGTGGTTACGACAACCGGTTACTCATCTGCGATGAAACACTGTTTTGCTATTCCGGGCGTCGAAGAATTGGCCGGCGATCGTCATCCACGACGCGGTAAAGCTTACGGACGGTCTGCCGGTGCCCAAAAAGGCAAATATTTATTGCAAATTAAAATGGAAACCCTTAGATTCAACCCCCTGATTTTTTTCATGTCTTGATAGGGTTATTGAGAGTTTAATGCTAACAGCGTATAGACAATTTGCCAGCCGTTTTATCCGACGAATTCAACGTTCTGGGTTTCAGCATACCGGCTGGGTTGCTGTAGATCGCTGAGAAAGGCAAGATGATTTAGTAAAAAACCCAGCTAACGGCTGGGTTTTTTTGTTTGGGCCGGAGGTAATCCGGTGAAAATTTGGAGATTTGAAGTGAAACATTTTTTGTCCACGAGTGACTGGTCGCGTGAAGACCTGGAATCCCTTCTGCAATCGGCCGAGGCCCTGAAGAAAAACCCTATCAATTCCAAACTCAAGGGTCGCTCCATCGCCCTGTTGTTTCTGAACCCATCAATGCGCACCCGGACGTCGTTTGATCTTGGCATGCAGCAAATGGGCGGCATCGCCATTGTGCTGCAACCGGGCAAAGACGCCTGGGGGCTTGAGTTCAATACCGGCGCGATCATGGAAGGCGAGGCTGAAGAACACATCGCCGAGGCGGCGGGTGTACTGTCGCGTTATTGCGACCTGATCGGTCTGCGGGCTTTCCCCTCTTTCGTGGACTGGTCGAAAGACCGCGAGGATTACGTGATCAAGTCACTGGCCAGGTATTCATCCGTGCCGGTCATCAACATGGAAACCATCGTGCATCCGTGCCAGGAATTGGCCATGATGCTGGCCTTGAAAGAAAGAATCGGAAACGTGGCCAAGCGCAAAATGGTGTTGACCTGGACCTGGCATCCACGGCCCCTGAATACCGCCGTGGCCAATTCGGCGCTGTTAATCGGCACCAAGTTCGGTATGGATGTGACC
>DATCZY010000504.1:0-6787 GCA_036525655.1 Lysobacterales bacterium
GGTAACACCACCAAGGCGGTCACCAAGGGTTATGCGATCGGTTCCGCGGGTCTGGCGGCACTGGTGCTGTTCGCGGATTACACCAACAGCCTGGCAAAGGCCGGTCATGTCGGCATCACCTTTGATCTGTCAAATCACTACGTCATCATCGGCCTGTTCATCGGCGGCCTGGTGCCGTACCTGTTCGGCTCCATGGCAATGGAAGCGGTTGGCCGCGCAGCGGGGGCAGTGGTCGAAGAGGTCCGCCGCCAGTTCCGCGACATCGAAGGCATTATGGAAGGTACCGGCAAGCCGGATTATTCCCGCGCCGTGGACCTGCTGACCAGGGCAGCCATCAAGGAAATGATCGTGCCATCGTTGTTGCCATTGCTGGTACCGATCGTTGTCGGTTTGCTGCTGGGGCCACAGGCGTTGGGCGGGGTGCTGGTTGGCACCATTGTCACCGGCCTGTTCGTGGCGATCTCAATGACCACTGGCGGCGGCGCCTGGGACAACGCCAAGAAGTACATCGAAGATGGTAATTTTGGCGGCAAAGGAACCGCAACCCACGCAGCAGCGGTTACCGGCGATACCGTGGGTGACCCCTACAAAGATACCGCGGGTCCCGCGATTAACCCCCTGATCAAGATTATCAACATCGTCGCGCTTTTGATCGTTGGTTTGTTGTAGTCATACTGGCCCGGTAGCAATATCGGGCCAGTTTAAACAGCAAACGGTCGCGGTTATCGAGCCAGTTCTCCTGTGCGGCGGCGCACCGTGTCGATCGAGATTGATTGCGCGTAACGCCAGGCCCGGCGCGTCTGATCGGGGTTGCCGTGAGCCTGAAATATCCGGGCCGTAAATAGCGTAGATATCACAAATAACCGCAAGAACGTGTTGATGTTGCGGCTAAAATAGTGTAACATTATGTTTCTTAAGTGTTTTTTTATACGTGTCCAAGTCACCCCCAAGGAGAGAATTTATCACCATATCCCAAGGCGATTGCATCCATCATCCTCATCACGGTATCGGCGAGGTTCAATCCATCCGCGCCAGGAGTTTCTCCGGCGAGAACGGCACCCGATTTGCAGAAATCTTTTTCAAGCGCGAACGCATCACATTATTGCTTCGTGAAAACAGTCTCGGCAACGTCATCCGCGCCCCTATCGGCGCTTCAAAGGCTGAAAAAATCCTCGACCACATGAAAGCCTGGGAAGCCAAGGTCAGTAACCAGTGGAAAACCCGGGCCAACACCCACCAGGCCATGCTCGATGACGGCGATCCGATTGCCTGCGCCGAGGTGTATAAAACCCTGAGGGTGCTAAGGCAGGATGGCGCCCTGAGCGCAACCGACCGCAAACACCTGAAGCGCTGCACGGAATATCTTTCTGAAGAATTGGCCAATGCCCTCGGCACTACACAGCGCGAGGCGCTGGATCAAATGAAGAAGGCCACGCGGGTTTAGCCCCGTTGCTGACGGGGGCCGTATATTTGCAAAGGGTGCCCTTGGGAGATACTGGTAATGATTTTGTCATCACCAGCAAGCCCTTCGAAGGTCTTACATGTTCCAGGGCACTTTTGCTAACCCCAGAGCCGCGCTAGTAGGCTACGCCACGGTACATCATGCCGGCGGCTTTTTTGACGCTGGCAATGGCGCTTTCAGACTTACCCAGGCCCAGGATGCGGGCGCAGCTTTCCAGTGGAAGCCGTCCCTCATTGACCAGGTGAAAGGCACCCACGACTGTGCCGAGGTCGCCAGCGGTAAACCGGTATCCGTAGTCAGCGCCCAAAAGAACAACCTGGAGACTGAGATTACTGCCGAGCGCCCGGGCCTCCTCTGCGTCGAGTTCGGTGGGTGCGCTGATATCGCCATCCCCGCCTAGTATTGCCACCAGTTTCTCGCGCAGTTCCGGATCGCTGCCGGAGCGTTCCATGAAGCGAATGACCGGGAGCGAGTTGTCTCGTGACTTTGAGGCGACTGGGGAGGAATAAGTGACACCTTTGTATGTCATGGACACGACGTTCTCTATGAAAGGGAAGAAATCTTTCGATTTAACGTCAAGGTCCAGAAACTTGTCGAATTCATCACTGCTGATCTCTTTCGATTTCACCCGTTCAAAAGCGTCGGTGACAGCGAGCAAATCCGCCATGGTGAAGGTGTAGCCGTGCCTGGCTGCAAACTCGGCTACCAACGCACCACGGCCGCTTCTCAGCGCCTGCAGTTCATCGGCATCGAGTTGAACGAAGTCGCTGATATCACCATCGCCGGCACTCAGAATGTCTTTGAGCTGATCGCGGAATGCAGGAAATTCTGCAGTCTTTTTCATAAATTCCAGCACTTGGTGAGAGCTGCTGTAGACCCTGCCCACGCTGTGCTTAATGCCGCGGTAGACCAAACCGACGGTGCTGCCGAAATTTTCCAACGGGCTCAATCCTGGCCCCGAATCGCTGGCCAGTCCTAGGGCCTGGGAAAATGCCGTTTGCGATAAGTCGCCGGCCTTGTAGCGCTGGTAAAGACCAATAACCGCTTTCAGTTCTGCCGCGGTGAAGGCATAACCGTTTTGCTCTGCAAATGTTGCGACCAAGACACCCCTGTGCCCCAAAAGGGCCTGGGCTTCATCACTATCCAACTCCTGAGCGGTGCTGACATTGCCGTCCCCAACACCCATGATGCCCGCGAGTTCACCTTGCAGGGATTCATCCTGTGAGGTTGCTTCAAGAAACTGAACTACTGCCTCAATTGTCATAACATCCGCCTCAAATCAAGTTAACCGGTTTAAATTCCGTCACGGCCTTTGTCGTAACATGAACATTGGTTTATGCAATTATTGCGCCATGCCAGGATTGGCTATTTTCGGCATTAATCAAGAGTGAAAAGGGAAAAGACGGGACATTTTGGTACCGGCGCGCACTGTGTCGGTGCAATTTCGTGTTTACGGGATGGCCCGGGGCAAACCGGAAGTTATGTCGGTGAGTGGCATTATTCCCCAGCCTGGCAAACGCACAGAATGTAGTTGCCGTGCAAATTCAAGCCACCTTAATTAATACGAATGAAAAAATTCAACGTTGCGGCTGTCTTCGGTCTTTCACTCATAGCGCCTATACTGCCGCTTCTCTTAGCAAAACGAACAATAACTGAGAAAAAATAATGCGAATGTCACTTGGTAGACCGGTCTTCTGCTGTATTTCTCTATTTGCGTCGTCACTGTCGGCGCAATAGCCGTTGGCGGAAATTCTTGGATCCAGCGCAAGGTTTGAAGACAAGGTGGCTTCGGGTGAAGCGTATTTCAGAGCCAACCGGCCCGGCATCAGTTTCAAAAACCTCTCAAGCGGGCCGGACCGGGATGGGGAATATGTCAAATTCATGCGTTGGCAGCAATACTGGAAAAACTCGCTCAATGCAGACGGGACGCTGGATGATGTTTCCGCCTATGGTCGCAACAAGCTCAGGCAAAAAGCGGCCGGCGGGATGTCAAGCCTGAGTCAGTCGGTCGCCGCAAACCTGTACCAGTCGGTAAACTGGACCAATCTATCCTACGAAAATTACATCGGCACCCAGATTGGATTAGGTCGAACAACATCCATGGCCTTTCACCCCGCTAATCCAAACATCTTTTTCTGATTTAGGTCATTGCAAATGAAGTAGTTAAGCGCTGTAATTGGACCTCGGTGGATGACTTGTTGAAGCTATTTACCCGCGAGTACCGGAAGATTTTGTTGCCGTTTTAGACCGCTGGAATCCAAGGTGTGCAGTTTTGAGTCATTCTGGATGGTCAACCGGCAGCAAGCTATAACAATAAGAGAAAGCATCTATGAAGCAATCAAGATTGGTTTTATTTGTACTACTGATGTTTTGCGTCAGCAGCGTATTTGCTCAGGCTGTTGGTACCAAGAAGCGCGCGCCCAAGCCGGATGAGTACGGTAACGTCGTGATAAATAACTACTCTGAAGAGGCCGGGATATCGCCGGTCGTGTTTTCACACTGGCTACACCGCTCCATGTATACCTGCAGGCTATGCCATGTGGACCTGGGTTTTGCAATGGAGGCCGGTGAGACGCTTATACGCGAAGAAGACAACAGAAACGGTCTCTATTGCGGCGCATGCCACAACGGAAAGAAGTCTTTCACCACTAAAGTACTGGATGGCAAGGAGCCGGATAATTCCAACTGCGACCGTTGCCATTCCCAGGGCAAGGATATCGTGCCGCAAAAAGAATTCTACGAATTTGTCAAAGATTTCCCGCGGTCCCGGTTCGGTAATCGTGTAGATTGGCTTAAAGCTGAAGAGCTCGGATTGATCAAGTTGAATGACTATCTGAAAGGTGTTTCTATCAAGAGAGGGGAGCTCAAATATCCGAGTGATTTTGAAATTGATGCCAAGTTCAACGAAATGCCCGATATCATCTTCTCACACGAAAAGCATGCCGTTTGGAATGGGTGCGAGCTATGCCATCCGCAGATCTTCAGTATCAAAAAGGCCAGTACCGTGTTTGACATGCAAGCCATCTTTGATGGGAAGTACTGCGGCGCGTGCCATGGATCAGTGGCTTTCACACCAATGGATTGCCAGCTCTGTCATTCCACAGAAATCAAATGACCTGAAGCTTATTTTGTGATGAAGAGAATAAGTCTATTGCTGTGTGTTTCAGCTTTGGCCGTGTACGGTGTAGCACTGGCGGCAACACAGTTTTTCGACCTTCCGCCACTACCACACCCATCGCAGTACGGTAATGTCCTGATTGATCGGCAGACCGGCGAAATGACCATGCCTTCGGTATCTTTCTCGCATTCGTCGCACAGAACTAGATACACCTGCAGAGTGTGCCATTTCGAACTGGAGTTCATGATGCAAGCCAACGCAACGGAAATCACCGAACAAGCCAATCGTAAAGGCGAGTACTGCGGCAAATGTCACAATGGTGAACTCGCCTTTGGTCACACAGAGGAATACTGCGTTTATTGCCACAACTTTGGCATGGACGGATCCCAAAAACGATTCGAAGAACTCAGCAACCTTCCATGGGAACCTTACGGCAATGAGATCGACTGGGACCTGGCCCTGGAATCAGGGCTCATTAAACCGAAGGCGAGCATCCTCGATGACGACTTTCAGCCGATGGAATTCACTTCAATGCTTGAGCTTGATGCGGATTGGGGATTGATCCCGGGTGCTGAGTTTCCACATGATAAGCACCAGAAGTGGCTCGATTGCGCGAATTGCCATCCCGATATCTTCAACATCAAGAAAAAGTCCACGAAACACTTCGACATGAAGTACATCCTGGAGGGTAAATACTGTGGTGTCTGTCATCTGAAGGTTGCCTTTCCACTGGACAACTGCAGCAGGTGCCATCCGAAAATGAGTGGTTGAGTCGGTCCGGCGTATGAAAAAGTCTATGAGAGCCATTGCCGTGTATATTTTTGTATTGGCGTGCGCCTTGCCGCAGACCGGCACAACGAATGGCGGGATGACCCCATGGAAAGAAGAGTTTGAACGGATTTGTGCGCAAACTGAGATAGCAACCACTCTCTCACGACAACAACTTCTGGAACTCATCGAAGACAGTGATGAACTTCTGAATCGGTTGACCGGGGTCGAAGACCCATGGGCCAAAGTCTACATCTTAAGACTAAAAAATTGCCGGGAGTTCTTCAGGTATACACTCGAATGGCAGGGGACGGGATTGCAGGAAGATACCTCCTGACAGGGTATAGGGCCTGGTTTTTAGGGTTAAAAAAATCGCTAACTCCCGATCTAACCCCTAAGGCTCTATCGTCGCAGCTGCTGTCGACCACCACCAGGTTTTCCAATTGTGTAACACTGGCGCAAAGGATAACTTACACAAAGTTGCGATAGTTGAATTTAAGCTTGGCATCCATCGCCAGGACGTGCAGCGACAAGCGGATGTCCAAGTGGCAACTGACCGCGAGCAGTGGGATCACTGCTTATAGATAACTCCTCAAGCGAATGCGGCGCTGACGATCTTGCGGGCTTCGGATTGAATCTGCTTGAGATGTTCTACGCCTTTGAAGCTTTCTGCATAGATTTTGTAAACCTCTTCGGTTCCGGACGGCCGGGCTGCAAACCAGCCGTTTGCGGTGCAGACCTTGAGACCGCCGATGGGTGCGCCGTTGGCTGGGGCGTGTGTCAACCTGGCTGTAATCGGTTCGCCTGCAAGCGTCTCTGCCGCGACCAGTTCCGGTGACAGGGCCGCCAGTTTGGCCTTTTCCTCGCGGTTGGCCGGGGCATCGATACGTGCATAAACCGGGTTGCCGAATCTGGCTACGAGGTCCCGGTAATGCTCGCCCGGGTCTTTGCCCGTAACGGCGAGGATCTCGCAGGCCAGCAGGCAAAGGATGATGCCGTCCTTGTCGGTGCTCCAGACCGTGCCGTCCTTGCGCAGGAAAGACGCGCCCGCGGACTCTTCGCCGCCGAAGCCGTAGGACCCATCCCGCAGGCCGTTGACAAACCACTTGAAGCCCACCGGAACCTCCTGCAATTCGCGCCCGAGATCGGCGGCAACGCGATCGATCATGGACGAACTGACCAGCGTCTTGCCAATGGCGGCATCCGCTTTCCAGCCGGTGCGTTTGCTGAAGAGATAGTTGATGGCCACCGCGAGGTAATGGTTCGGGTTCATCAGGCCGGATGAGCAGGTGACGATACCGTGGCGGTCATAGTCGGGGTCATTGCCAAAAGCGATATCGAAATCATCCTTGAGTGCGACGAGGCTGGCCATTGCGTAGGGTGACGAGCAGTCCATACGGACCTTGCCGTCGTGGTCGACGGTCATGAAGCTGAAAGTG
>DATCZY010000505.1:0-5129 GCA_036525655.1 Lysobacterales bacterium
AGGCGGCTGGTGATCGAAGTGCGCTCCGGCAGATACTGCGTCAGATGCCAGTACATCAGACCGAACAAAGCGTGCAACATGATCCACGCAATGTATAACTCGAGAGACAGTGGCTCGGGATAAATCCAGCGCATCAATAACAACGGAATGCCGGCGCAAAACCACAGGAACACACCTGCGTATCTGAGTAATTCTATAGGCCGGTATTTACCCTGGAGTATATCCATGCTGAATCTGAAGGAACCTCTGCTCTTGACCCGAAATCACTTGCGGCCATTGACCACACACGCATAATAACGCAGACGGGGTATATTCCCATATTCCAATAGTCACTTTAATCATACCAAACAGAAAAACGACACCATTTTATGATCGAAGCCAGTTCACATCCCCCCCCGCAGACCAGTGCACATCGGAACGTCATGCGTCTGGCCGATGCCGACCCGACAGCGTTGTCCGGCCTGCTTTCGAAATACGGCCTGACGCTGACCATGGTGCCGGCAGGCGAGGACATTCCCGGCAGCTTCTGGGGCGATGAAGAGGCTGGTCTTATTGCCAACGAGTTACTGGTGAGGGCTGATACGCCATTGCACTCGATCCTGCACGAGGCCTGCCACTACGTGTGCATGGACCGGACCCGACGCGAGGGTCTTGACACCGACGCCGGCGGTGACTACGACGAGGAAAATGCGGTATGTTACCTGCAGGTATTGCTAGCCGATCAGCTTGAACAGTTTGGCAAGATGCGGATATTTGCAGACATGGACCGTTGGGGATACACCTTCAGGCTTGGCTCGGCACAAGCCTGGTTCGAAAAGGATGCCGATGATGCCCGCGCGTACCTGCTGAACCGGGGCTTGATCGACCCGGCAGGTCAACCCAGCTTTAAATTGAGGGAGCCTTAAATTGCCGTTACCCAGCAAAACACCGGTACTCGAAACCGACCGGATACGCCTGCGGGCCCTGACACTGGAAGATGCTCATGACATGCATGAGGTTTACTCCGATGAAGTTAACATGGAGTACTGGGGCACCACCGCAACAAAAAACATCGATGAAACCCGCCACCTGGTGGCCAGGGATATCGAGGCAGCGGAAACCGGTCTTGCCATGTTCTGGGCGATCGAGTCGAGGGAAACCGGCAAGGTCATCGGCAAGTGCACCTTGTGGCAGTATAGTGAAAGCAACCAACGTGCCGAGGTCGGTTACATCCTCAACCGTCAATACTGGCGCATGGGCCTGATGAGCGCGGCGCTGGAAGCGATGATCAATTACGCGTTTTCCGAACTGCGCCTGCACCGCCTCGAGGCGGATACCGATTCAAACAACGCGGCAAGCCTGGCCCTGCTCGAAAAATTGGGGTTTCAACGCGAGGGTTTGTTCCGTGAACGCTGGTTCGTCAACGGGCAAAGACAGGACAGTGCCATGCTTGGGTTGCTCGAACAGGACTGGGCCAACCGCAGCTGAGCAGTATTTCAGTAGTCCAAATCTAACCCGTGATGAGTTCGCGTTCCTGCCAAAAGCAGCAGCAGACGCCTGCTGCTAACGACTTTTGAGAATTGACTCACAATCTGTTTGGGCGCCGAGGTCATGGAGCACCTTGGCTCAGGACTCGCTATGAATACGTCCATGTACGCTCGGGTCGCGACATCCATGTCGCTCACGGTCCTGATCCAAGGTGCTCCACACCCTCGACTCAACAGGTTGTCATAGCTCAATGGTTTCTGAAAGATTTGCACAGCGTATGCCGGACGCTGGGGTGGGCAGTTGATTCCAGAACTCGCTTATGTTCAGGATGAACGGTATGCCGCGAGCGCAGGGATGCGCAAGAGCGGCCAAGCACGTCCTGTGTCGCTCGGACTCGGCATACTGCCTCGTACGGTTCTGGAATCAACTGCCCACCCCAGCGGCATCACCGCAGTAATCAAATTAGGTTAGACCGGGAACCGCAGTCGGACTAAACGTGAAATCACATGGGACAGCAGTGGCTGGCGCCCATTGACATCAGCCGGCAAACAGCAGGCGGATGGCAAAAATGATGATGACCACCGTGACCACGCCCTGCACCCACTTGTGGCCTTTCAGCACCTGCAGGTGGACACCGGCCAGGCCGCCAAGGAAATTCCCGGCCGCCAGGGCAAAACCCATGGCCCAGTCGACTTTTCCGTTCCATGCAAACAACACCAGCGCCAGCGGCGTGAAGGCCAGCACCACGGTGACCTTCAACGCGTTGCCGCGGATCATGTTGAACCCCGCCGCCGATGTCGCCGCCAATAAAATAAAGCCGATACCGGCCTGGATAAAGCCGCCGTAGGCCCCGATCAGGAAGAAGGCGGCGACGAAGGCCCAACGCCTGGCGCCTTGCGGCAGGGGCGCGTTGCCCTCGGGCTGTAGATGGATCGGGTTCCATATCGACCAGACCGAGGCCAGCACGAGGATCACGGCCAGCAGTCGCTGGAACTCGAGTTCACCGATCTGGACCGCCGCGATCGTGCCGATGATCGCTCCGACCAACGCGGGTGGAACGGCGATAAGCAGCCATTCCCTCGAGACCAGGCCACGGCGGTGGAAACTCCAGGAGGCGCCGATATTCTGGATCAGGATGGCCACGCGGTTGGTGCCGTTGGCAACCGTCGGCGGCAGGCCGAGAAAGATCATCACCGGCAGGCTCAGCAGGGAGCCGCCGCCGGCGATGACGTTCAATGTTCCGGCGATCAGGCCGACCAGGAAAAGCAGCAGAGAAGTCGTGATGATGTCTGGCATGGTGCTGGGCGCCCGGGTGAGCCTGAATAAACTATTTTATGCGGTATCCATCTCGACAGTCACTGTCAAAAGGCGGAAATTCAAGCATACTTACGACATTGACCGGTCGTAGTGCGCACGTTTCCAGCGAGTGCATCACCAATAGGCGTTTGCCGGGGCAGCAGTCAGGCTCATTCAACAATAACCACAAGGTATCAAAAACGATGTTCAGAAATCTTCTCACCCTGATATGTACCGGAATCCTGTTTCTTGGTGCCAACCTCCAGGCAAACGAAGCCGGCTATGACCCTGTCAGCATGGACCCGCCCCAACTGGATATGGCCTATCCTCCGGATTTTGCCGAACTCCTTATCCCGAGCCACGACGTGATGCTGACCGGCTTCATGCTCGTCGCCAACGGCAAGGGCCCGCACCCGAGCGTGTTGTTATTACACGGGTTCCCCGGCAACGAGAAGAACCTCGACCTGGCGCAGTCGCTGCGCCGGGCAGGCTACAACGTCTTGTTCTTCCATTACCGCGGCGCCTGGGGCAGCCAGGGCGACTACACGATCGCAGGCCAGGCAGATGACGTCGCGGCGGTGCTCGACTACGTCCGCAAGGAAGCGCAGGCGCTGCGCGTGGACACCGGGCGCATATCGCTCATCGGACATTCCATGGGTGGTTTCACCGCATTGCGCGCCGCGGCCGCGCACAAGGAAATCAAATGCACCGTCGGCCTGGCCGCCGCCAATTTTGACGAAGAGACGGGTCTTGGCGGGGAACAGGCGAAACAGGAACTTGCCGCTTATACCGAGCAGCTTTTCATGCTCGCCAATTACAATGGCGCCAAGGTGCTGGCTGAAATACAGGCTAACGCAGCGGCGTTCGACGTGCGCAACCAGGCCGGCAGTTTTGCCGGCAGGTCGGTGTTGCTGATTACCGGCAACGAAGACACCGAGGTTCCGCCGGCAGTGCAGTCACTGATTGCGGCGGCCTTTGAAAAGGTGCCGGGGATCAACCTGACGTCTGAATTCATACCGGGCGATCATGCATTTTCGGTCAGCCGCATACGCCTGCAGCGCACGGTGATTGAATGGATGGAACGTAACTGCCGGTGACCTATGGGATATCCTTGGCAACAGGCTCCCAAGGAACTGTTCAATTCACCTAGGGCTTGTTGAGGAAGGTACTCACCGCACTGGCAAAAACATCTGGCGCGCACCAGGGGTCGGCATGACCACAGTCCTCGTCAAGTTCGACGACCGCTGCACCTGCCAGTGCAGCAAACTCCAGAGCAGGCTGGGGGGTGACGAGCCGGTCATCCGCCCCAACGATGATTAAAAACCGCGTATCGGTTTGCACCGCCGCTTTTTGCATATCGCCATTGAAATCCCGGGCGACATTGTGGCTGATCATGGCTTCAGCCTGGCGCTGCTGATCCCAGCTTTTGCCCACGCTCAAGGCCTAGGCTTCACCCCGTGAAATGATGGTCGATACAACATCCTCCCGGGCCACATCCTGCGCCAGCATGGTGGGCACTGAACTGAGCATGGACACAGGCCTCGCCCGGCGTCACCTTCCCATTGGATTGTGCGGGAAATAGCATTTAAACTTCCTGTCAGCAGGTTCCGCTCACAATTCATCAAAGGATACTCATGGCATGACGGGCAACGAAGATTTTGCATCTCTTTTCGGTGAATTCGAGAAGAAACAGGGTATGACGAGTAAGAAGGAACCGAGGACGGGTGACAAGGTCACCGGCACCGTGGTTTCGATCCAGGGCGACAATATTTTTATCAACCTTGGCTCCAAAACCGAAGGGATTGTAGAGCGGGAAGAACTGACCGATGAGGAGGGCAACCTCACCGTAGAAGTCGGGGATTCAATCGAGATCGTCGTTAGTGGCAAGGACGAAAGCTCAGGTACGCTGATGCTTGGCGCTCAACACGCCAGACGCATGCATGGAATTGATGAACTGCGGCAGGCATTTGAAGATAAACATCCAGTTGAGGGACGCGTTACGGGGACCATCAAAGGTGGGCTTGAAGTAGAGATGTCTAATTTGCGCGCGTTCTGTCCGGCTTCCCAGATCGATATCAATTATGTCGAAGACCTGGAAGCCTTCATTGGTGAACGGCTGGCTTTCCTGATCACCAAACTTGAAGGTGGCCGGCATCCCAACCTGGTTGTCTCACGCCGGGCTTTACTCGAAGAGGAACAGCAAGCCCGGGCTACGGAAACCCGCGCCCATCTGGAAGTAGGCGCTGTGGTGCAGGGCAAAGTCAGCTCGCTCAAGGAGTTCGGTGCCTTTATCGACTTGGGGGGCGTGGAGGGTATGATCCATATCAGCGAACTCGCCTTCGGCCGGGTTGAACACCCGCAGGATA
>DATCZY010000506.1:0-6160 GCA_036525655.1 Lysobacterales bacterium
TTTGCGCATCAGTTCCCTGGGCCGCATATTGAGCTTATTGAGAATTGAAGTTAGCTGGGCCGCATCCGGCGGAGCTTCCAGGTACAGGATGATTTCAGGTTCGACGCCGTTTTCTCTGAGTAACTCGAGCGTGGCGCGTGATTTGGAACAGCGGGGGTTGTGCAGTATTTGAACTTTCAAACGGGTGTCCTTCTGTCAATATGTGAATCGACTGATTATTATACTGTTACCATGAAGCAAAGCGCGCGCCATTAGCCTAAGGAATCTCTGATCTGTTCATGAACTCGTATCCTGTGTCCAATTTGTCCAGCTACCGTGTCGCAAATCGTGTAAATAGGCAGCTATTAACTGCGATTCGCGTCCTGTCTCCGGACACTTTGAATCACAATCCGCTTCGCCCAGAATAAATCAGAGGTTCCCTGATCCGGAGCACATCGTGAACGTACTGGAATCATTCAGCAGTATCCCCCGTATCAGGCGCCTGGCGGCCCACGTTTGGCGACACTTTGGTGAGGACCGGTTGTTTGATGAGGCGGCTTCGCTGAGTTATACCAGCCTTCTTTCCATGGTGCCGCTGCTTGCGGTTGTTTTCGGTGTGGCATCGATCTTCCCGGTCTTCCAGGAATGGAGCGAACAGCTGAAGTCCTTTGTGTTCCTCAATTTTGTGCCGTCCTCGGGGGATCAGATACAGTCTTACCTGACCGGCTTCCTGGAAAGCGTTGGAAAGCTTACCCTGACCGGAACACTGGTGCTTATCCTGACCGCTTTGTTGCTCATGGTCAGGATTGAAAGGGCGTTCAACCTGATCTGGCGGGTGCCCACCTCCCGCAGTCTTGGCAACAGGGTCATCATGTACTGGGCGATACTCACGCTCTGGCCTCTGGCTTTGGGCGCCGCGATTGCGCTGAGTGCACAACCGGTGTTCGATCAGTTGGTGGAGGGCGCAAGTACGCATTCCAATTGGCGTGCCATTGGCACATTTTCCTTATCCTGGCTCGCGTTTACATTAATGTTCTGGCTGGTCCCGAACCGCCGCGTTAATCCAACCCACGCCATGGTCGGCGCACTACTGTCGGCTGGTTTGTTTGCATTGGCCAAGAAGGCCTTCGTCACTTTCGTGGCCAACGCCAGTTTCAATGTCATTTATGGCGCCCTGGCGACCATACCCATTTTTCTCTTCTGGATTTACCTGGTATGGATAGTCGTTCTACTGGGTGCATCGCTGGCGGCCTCCCTGACCACGTTCAATGACCGCCGCGTCGACTGGGGTTGGCCTAAAAAGTGGGGCTTTTTGCTGGCGTACAGACTGGTCGGTCACTTGTGGAAGGCACAGACCGAGGGTAAGGCTTTACCGGTCGAGAAGCTGATGGAATTGATGGAAGGTGTCACTGAGCCGATTTTATCCGGCCAGCTTGGCTTGTTGTTTGGTGCAGGCTATGTGACGCGCACCGAAGATGGGGACTGGCTCCTGTGCAGGGACCTGGATTCGGTAAGCCTGTTAAACCTGTATAACGCCGGCGAGTTCTACCTGCCGGTCGGAGAAAAGTTTGATCTACCCAGTCAGAGCGAATGGGATGAGGCTTTCTTCCGGTCTATTTCAGAGAGTGGATTGAATATGCAACAATCACTCAAGGAAATGTACACTCAAACCTCAACGTGAAAATTGGAAAAATAATGACAAGAATATCCATCCTGGTATGCACGGTCTTCATACTGTCCACATCCGCTCTCCGGGCCGATTATGAGAGCCTGGAGCCGGTCGATTTTAGCCTTCAACAACTGCATGGTGATGCCGTCAGTCTCGTTGAGTTCAGGCCAAAGTGGGTCGTGCTCAATTACTGGGCCACCTGGTGCGCACCGTGTCGAAAGGAAATACCCGATTTGTCCGCTCTGAACGTGGCCCGTGATGACGTTGTTGTGCTCGGGTTGGCCTATGAGGATACGGACATGGAAAATTTTGACGAATTCCTCGAAGAATACCAACCAAGCTACCCCATCCTGTTGGTTGACGTTTATGCACCGCCGGAGCCGTTTGGCGCCCCAAAGGCGCTGCCGACAACGATTATTCTGAACCCCGAAGGATACCCGGTAAAAACCTTCTTCGGACCCGTTACCAGGGAAGACATCGAGTCATTTATCGACTCAAAATAGCCCGTCCAGACCGATGACATGCGTTGGAGCAGCTTGCTTTGTTTCGCCGCCGCGAGGGCCGGTCAAAAATCGAAACCGCGATCGAGCCCGATGGCTTTGCGGACAGGCGCGAATGATTGTCGGTGAATGGGGCAGGGTCCGAAGGTCTTGAGGCGTTCAAGGTGCTGGGCGGTTGGATAACCCTTGTGCTGGTCGAAACCATAGTCCGGATATAAATCGTGCATGGATAGCATCAGGCGGTCGCGGTAGACTTTTGCAAGTACCGATGCGGCTGAAATGGATGCGATGAGCCGGTCGCCGCCGATCACGGTTTGCACCTCACAGGACAGGGACAGGCGGGGCGCGCGGTTGCCATCGATTAAAACCTTGTTCGGCACGGGTGTGAGGTTTTCGATAGCCCTCCGCATGCCGTTGAGGGTGGCCTGTAAAATATTGACCCGGTCGATTTCTTCGGCCTCTACAAATTCCACTGCAAAAGCGATGGCCTGGTTTTCAATTTGAGGCGCCAGTCGCTCGCGGTTAAGGGCTGTGAGGCGTTTTGAGTCATCCAGTGAAGCCAGTGCATAGTGCCGGGGCAGAATCACCGCAGCAACGACCACTGGTCCGGCCAATGGCCCGCGGCCTGCTTCGTCCACACCGGCTTCAAGAAGTACGGTCGGATTCATTGCTTACCTGCCGGGTCCGGCAATCTGCCGCAGCACGACATCGCTTGCGCTCGCCGCCGCGTCAATCCTGAGTGATCTGTGCATTTGATCAAAGCGGTGTTTGAGCTCACTGACCAAAGCGGGCTCGTCCAGCCATCGGGCAACTTCATCGGCGATGCGTTGACCGGTTACTTCATGTTGCAGCAGCTCCGGTACGAGTAATTCAGAGGCGAGGATGTTGGGCAGGGAAAAATACCGGGTTTTTAACATCTTGAACCATTTCATCAACCTGTATGTCATGCCGGAAATCCGGTAGCAAACGACCATCGGGCGGTTGACCAGCATGGTCTCCAGGGCTGCGGTGCCCGAGGCACAGACCACCACGTTCGCTGCCGCCATGACCTCCTTGCTTCGACCGGAATACACCCGGCAATCCAGCGTGGGGTGCTCGCGTAGTACCGACTTGAAATATAGACCGATCGTTTCTGACGCTGCCGGCATCAGAAAACAAATATCCGGATAACGCTTTTTTAGAATATCAGCGGCATCGAGCATTGAAGAAGAAAGCTTGTCAACCTCGCCCATGCGGCTACCGGGAAGCAGCGCAATACACAATGCGCCCGGGTCCAATCCAAGCGCCAGGCGTGCAGGCTCAGTGCCTGTCTGTAATGGTATCTCATCGGCCATGGGGTGGCCCGTGTAGTCGGCGTCCACGGAATATCGATGATAAAAATCAGGTTCAAAAGGGAACAGGCACATCACCCGGTCAGTTGATTTCTCGATGGTTTTGACCCGGCCGGAGCGCCAGGCCCAGACCGTCGGGCTGACATAGTGGATGACCGGTATGGCCCTGGCCTTCAGTCTCTTTTCCACGCCAAGATTGAAGTCGGGCGCGTCGATGCCAATGAAAAGATCCGGTTTCAGATCCAATACCCGTTGGACGAGTTGGCGTCGCAATTTGAACAGGCGGGGCAGGTGGGAGATGACCTCAAACAGACCCATGAGTGAGAGTTGCGAGGTATCCCACCAACAATCGCAGCCTTCGGCTTTCATCAAAGGGCCGCCAATACCGGCAAAACGAACGTCGGGGCGCTTCTTGTGTATCGCCCGCATCAACGCTGCACCGAGTTGATCGCCAGAGGCTTCCCCGGCTACCAAAACGATGACCATTAGCGAATGATGCCGCGCTCAGCCAGTTTGAGAAAATCCACCATCGGTTGTATTTCAGGAGAATCAACAGCCATGGCCGTCAACCGCGCGGTTGCTTCTTCCAGCGACAGGCTTTCACGGTAAAGCGTTTTGTAGGCGCGTCGCACCTGGTTGATCTGATCGCTGGTAAAGCCACGTCGTTTCAGGCCTTCGGAGTTGATGCCCTTGGGCCTGGCCTTTTCGCCGGCGACCGTCACATAGGGAGGAATGCTCTGGTTAACGTAGCTGGCGAAGGAGGTAAAGCTGTGCTCGCCAACGGTGCAAAACTGGTGGATCAGCGTGTAGCCGGACAGTATCGCGTTATCACCGACCGTCACGTGACCGGCCAGTGACGCGTTGTTGGCCATGATGATGTTGTCGCCGAGGATGCAATCATGGGCAATGTGGACACAGGCCATGATCCAGTTATTGCTGCCGATGCGCGTAACGCCGCCGCCCTGTGCGGACCCGCGGCTAAAGGTACACAGCTCACGGATGGTATTGTTGTCGCCGATAATGAGTTCGGTGTCTTCACCGGCGTATTTTTTATCCTGCGGCTCTTCACCGATCGATGTGAACTGGAAAATATGGTTGTTTTTGCCAATGGTCGTGCGACCGGTGACCACCGCATGCGATCCGATCCGCGTACCGGCGTCGATGCGCACCTTGGCATCTATGATGGTGAATGCACCGACTTCGACGTCGTCGGCAAGTTCGGCCTTTGGGTCAACCAGGGCTGTTGGATGTATCATTATCAATCTTCCCTCGAAAGCGTTTTAACCTTCAGAACACAATATGTCACAACTGGCGGTGCGCTTGCCATCGATTGTGACGCTGGCTTCGTATTTACCCATGCCGCGCATGATCCGCGTTTGTTTGACTTCTATTAGCAACTGGTCGCCGGGCAGGACCTTACGGGTGAACCTGGCGTTGTCTATTTTAACCAGGTAATAAATACCACCGTTATCCCCCGAAGTTACATGCGCGACATGGGCCAGAACACCACAGGCCTGCGCCATGCTCTCAAGAATCAGCACACCGGGCATGACCGGTGTCGCCGGAAAATGGCCTTGAAAGAACGGCTCGTTGATCGTTACGTTCTTAATCGCAGTGAGCGTTTTTTCCGGTTCCAGCGTGTAGGAAACGACCCGATCTATCAGCAGGAACGGATACCGGTGCGGAAGAATTTTCATTATCTCGGCGCTTTCGATGGGTGTCTGGATCAGTTCATCAGTCATGTTCTGGTTATTTTCCGCTTTGTTTTTCTAGGTTTAGTACACGTCGAGCCAGTTTTTCCAGTTTGCGCAAATGTGCAACTGACCGGTTCCAATCACGCAGTGGTTGGGCCGGTAATGCCGAGCTCCACACGGTTCCTGGCTGCGTGATTGATTTTGTAATCATGCTCAGGCCCTGCACGGTCGTCCGGTCAGCAATCTGGATATGCCCCACTGTACCGGAAGAGCCTCCAAACATGCAGTATTTTCCAACCCTGGTGCTACCGGAAATGCCCACCATACCGGCCATCGCAGTGTGCGCACCGATCTGTACATTGTGGCCAATCTGGATTTGATTATCGAGCCTTACATCGTCTTCAATGATTGTATCGCCGATCGCGCCCCGGTCGATAGTGGTGTTGGCGCCAATTTCACAGTCATCGCCGATCCGCACAGACCCGAGTTGCGGGATTTTGACCCAGTGATCGCGGTCAAAAGCGAGGCCAAAGCCATCCGAACCAATCACTGCACCGGGATGAACGATGGTTCGCTCGCCTATCCGGACGCCTTCACAAATCGTCACATTTGCAACCAAACGGCTGGCTTTGCCCAGTTTGCAGTCAGCGATCAACACGCAACCGGGTCCGACGCAAGATGAATCGGCGATTTCGCAACCGGGACCGATTACTGCGTTGGCGCCGATAGACACATCGCGCCCGACACTTGCAGTTGAATCGATGCTGGCGGAAGCATGTATGCCCGGTGCCGGCGGTCTGCGCGGGTCGAAGCGTTGCGCGATATTCGCATAGCTCACATAGGGGTCATCGGCAATCAGGGTATTGACCGGGCAGTCACCGGCGTCTTGCGCAGAAACAATGACCACTGCGGCGCGCGTGGTCTTGAGCTGTTCCCGGTAGCCTGGATTGGCAAGGAAACTAAGCTGTGATCCCGTGGCATCAGACA
>DATCZY010000507.1:0-2128 GCA_036525655.1 Lysobacterales bacterium
CATTGTTCTTCACCCCGAATGCAACGGCACCGAAGCCGTAAGCAAGCTTGGTTGAAAATTTCAGGTGCCTTTCTGATGTCATCGTGTGACCTCCGAATCTCACTGTCACACCGATGACAGATACCAGCGCACGGTGACAGATAAATTGAACTTTGGGTATGTACTATACATTCAAGGTATGTTTTCATGCAAAGGCCATTATTTGAACGGCCACGACATCAACCCTGATCGACGCATTTCTGGCCCCACAAGCAAGAACTCACACCCTGCGGAGTCGCCGGCGAAAGAAGGCCAGCGATACTCCTCGTTTCAGATTGTTTTGCTGGGCCGAAGTAACGGCCCGCACCGGCTGGGCGATCGATCTCTGCCTTCCCGCGCTGCCCCCGTTGATCGCACCGTTGCTCAGCGCGCAATTACTGGTTTGGCTCAGCTGGCGCGTCGTCTTTTGGTTGCCGGTCAACCCGCCGCTGCGACCATGCCGCCATCGAGCACCAGCGTTTGCCCGACTACCCAGGCCGCCGCCCGCGAAGAAAGGTAAATTGCAGTGCCGGCGATATCCTCGGCTTCGCCCAGCCGCCCCCTTGGAATGCGCCTCAGCATTTTCTGTTCAAACTGATCCAGCAGGCCAGCGGTCATCTTGCTGGGGAAGAAACCCGGTGCAATGCCATTGACGTTGATATGATCCGCGGCCAGGTCGGATGCCAGGTGGCGGGTCAGGTGAATGACCGCGGCTTTGCTGCTGGAGTAAGCGTAAGTGGGCATTCCGGGATTTGCCAGCCCGTTGATCGAAGCAATGTTTATCACCCGCGCGGGGTCCTCGGCGCTGCCCGCAGCACGCAGCGCCGGAAGCATTTGCTGGGTCAGAAAGAACAACGATTTGAGATTCAGGTTCAGGACCTTGTCCCAGCCGCTTTCGGGGTACTCGTCGACAGGCGCCCCCCAGGTTGCCCCGGCATTGTTCACCAGAATGTCCACCCTGTCCTCTCGCTCTCGAATTTCACGGGCAAACGCCGCAACACCGTCCAGGCTGGAAAGGTCAGACTGGATGGCGACGCAATCGCCATGTTCCGAAAGCTGCCGTGCCGTCGCTTCGAGTTCTCCGAGTTTTCTCGATGTGATGTAGGTTCGCGCGCCATGCTGCAGGAACCCGCTGGCAATCATGCGGCCGATCCCCCTGGATCCACCGGTGACAACGGCCACTTTTCCGGCTATTGAAAACAAGTTTTCCATTTGTATGTCACCCATTTCGAAGTTCAAAAACGACCTTCAGCACTTTCATTTCCTGCAACCTGGTTCGATCATCCTTTGCCGAGTTGTTCGGCCCGCTCGGCGCGAAGTTTTTTCTTGTCGATTTTTCCGGAGGCGATCCGCGGCAGCTGCTCCTCCTGGCACCAGAGATGCACGGGAATCTTGAAAGCGGCCAACCGCTCGCGCAGAAATTCCCGCACCGTGCCGACATCCAGTTCCACGCCACCACTGGTCTTGACGACTGCGCCTACACTTTCGCCCAGGCGTTGATCGGGCAGGCCAAAGACGGCTGCTTCTTCAATTTCGGGATGCGAGTACAGGGCTTCCTCGACCTCGAGACAACTGATGTTTTCGCCGCCGCGGATGATGATGTCCTTGAGGCGGTCTACGATATAAACAAACCCATCAGCGTCGATATAGCCGACATCACCGGTGTGGCACCAGCCATCCGTGAACGTCGCCGACGTCGCTTCCGGCCGATTCAGATAGCCCATGGGCACCGCGGGTGAACGGATCCAGATCTCGCCGACTCCTCCCGCAGGTAACTCGCTGCCATCCTGATTCACGATCTTCAATTCGACCAGCGGCGCCGTTGGCCGCCCCACAGATCCCGGCCGCAACAGATAGTCGTCCTGCCCGATAACGCAGCCCACGGCGTTGGTTTCAGTCAGGCCGTACCCTTGTGACGCCGTCGCGCCGGGAAAGCGCTCCACGAGCATCGCAACCTGCTCCGCAGGGCGCGCCGCGCCGCCCGAGGAAACATCCTCAAGGGAGGACAGGTCAAAGTCGGACAGGCGTGGATGATTCATCAACTCCATCGACATGGTAGGCACGCCGTTGAAGTGGGTGATACGTTCGGCTTCAATCAATTCCAGCGCCT
>DATCZY010000508.1:0-2743 GCA_036525655.1 Lysobacterales bacterium
TTGCCGTCAGCGACCAGCCGTTCTCGAATTTGCCGTCGGTATAGAACGCCAGGCGGCCCTGTAAACTTACGTCTTCACTGTATTGGGGTTTATCAGGTGCAAGCAGTTCGGCCGGCCCGTTAGTCTTGTTGCCGGACAGGGTCATGTCCGCAATGCCCACGGTGAACCAGTCGCTCCTGTGCAGCGCCAGGTCACGCAGGAACAGCTCGCCGTTGCCGAATTCGTCGAGAACCGCCACTTCCACGGTATGCATGCCCTCCGGCAGGATCTCTTCGGCCACGAAGCTGCCCTTTTTGTCTACAGGTACCGAGTATCCGGCCATCCACACCCCGTGTCCTTCGGGAACCGCGGTGCCGTTGGCCTGTACCGTACCACCGTGCAGCGGAATATTGCGGCTGGCTATTCGGCTCTCACCATAGCCGGCCAGCAGTTTTTCATCGGAATTGCTTTCGGCAACCGCCGGATCGATCTGGTCCGTCACCCACAGGGGCTGGGGAGTTGTCTCATCAAAAAGCCCCTGCCTGTCATACACCCGTACCAGATATTTCAGCTCGCGGGCCGGGGCGGAGAATGACTCGAAATCCGGCTGCCATTGTGCCATCACGTCAATATCAATCTCGATGACCGCGACAGGTGTATCACGGACGGATTGTGCTTCTTCAAAAATCCTGACCTCAGCCCGCTCAATAAAGCTCCGGTAGTTGGTGTACATACGGAAAGAAACGAGGTTCTCAACAAACGATGTATCCGGGAAATCCTGATAACGAATCGTATTAGGCCATGCGGTCACGTTCAATCGCGGTTCCAGTTTCAGACTGTCGTGCTTGAACCGGATTTGGGCGTTTTCAAGTTCCATATCGGTGCAGCGCTGCACATCTGAAATGCTTTTGCCCGGATCATCCAGGGGCTTGCCGTCCACCGTGATGCGCATTTGATTCAGAGCAAAAGGATCAACCGGGTGCACCTCGCGGGTCAATGGGGTGATGTCTATTCCATCGTAGTCGTCAAGAAGGATCGGTTCATCGTAGACCACCTGCACCTTGACCTTCGGAGTATCGGATTCTATAAATCCACCGTTTACCACGTCATCGGATTGCACATACCCACGGCCGTCGAACTCTGCCTGTCCTTCGTTTAATCCCATCTGCCCGCTGACGTCCTCCATGGCACGTCGGGCGCGAGCCATGGACAGCCCGATGTCATCCCCGTAAACCGCGGCGGTACGCCGGTCAAGGCGCTTATTGGCGGTATAGCCGATAAACAGCAGGCGGACATTGGTCCTGTCGCTGATCTCGTCCATGATGCTCTGCAAGTGTTCGCTGTAACCGGGAGGCACCACTGGTTTGCCGTTTGCAAACAGGATCGGATCAATACCGCCTGATTCAGGTTCATAGACCCGGGTGACGATTTCAGCACCCGGAGCACCCGGACACAGCTGGGGTTCTTCGGGCAGATCCTGCAGCGGATCATCGTACCAGAATTCCACTTCCACCCGCCGGTTCAGCGCCCGTCCCTGTTGCGTATCATTGGAGGCAACAGGCTGTGACGCCCCGCGGCCCTCGGTTTCAATCGCGACATTGGGCAGCCCCGGATCTTCCTGGACGGCAAGGGACACGCGCCGGGCAACCGCTTTGGTGAGTCCGAGAGCATCGCCGTAGATGCGTGCGTCCCGTCCTTTTAACGGGAGGTTATCCGAATGAGCAATGCACTTGATCACCAGGTTCTGTTTGCTTTCGAGATTTTTCATCGCCTGCACGACCTGCTGCAGAAATTCATCCGGCACGCTCAGCATGCCTTTGTCGTAATGAAGGGGCTGAATCAGGTTCTTAACGCGGGCACGATGAGCATGGCCCTCCCTGTAGCGCAACTTGCAGACGGTTTCGGTGCGGCAGACCTTGACGCGGTTTACCTCACGGGGGACGATGACTTGCTTTTCGACCTGCTTTTCGCCGATTTCGTCATGCCAGACCTGTACTTCCACCCTCCGGTTGAGCTGCCGCCCCTTCTCCGTGGTATTGTCGGCCACCGGCTGGCTGTCGCCAAGCCCCTCGTAGGAGATGGCTTCGGGGGGAAGATCCAGCGCGCGCTGGCAGTATTCAGCGACAGTGCCCGCCCTTTCCCGCGACAGCCCGATATTATCTCCGTAGCGATCCAGCAGTTCACCTCTGAGGGGCAGGGAGTCGGCATGACCGACAAAATGCAGCCGCACATTGGTGCGATCACGCATCCTGTCAAGCACATCGCGCAGCATCTTAAGATAGTTCTCTGTAATTTCCACTTCACCGAGGCCGAAATGGATAGGTGGCACCAGGTTCTTGAGCTTGACGGTTTTGACATCCTGTTCTGCAACTACGCGCAGCTCCGTGCGGTCCCCCTCATCCTTTTCAAATATGGAGGGGTCATGGATCCAAGGGGTAAAAGGCTGGTCGGCCGACAGGTGCATCTCCACCCCATCCATGTTCGCATCCGTTTCCCTTACCCCGGTTGCCACGCCTGCAGCGGCCGCAACACCCTGTGTCATGAACACACACAAACACAGGATGGTGATACCGCGCTTCAGCAGGAATCTCGGCAATATGAATAAGATGGGAAACATGTATTCCATTATCCTGTTATCGCTTACCGGCCAGCGGGAGCCCCGCGCCGCCAGAAAATTTCGGTTTCAATGGCCAGTTGGTAGCCGCCGTCCGACTGCTTCCACTGTTTGGTGATTTCCTTCTTCAGCGCCTCGAGACGATCCTGC
>DATCZY010000509.1:0-8091 GCA_036525655.1 Lysobacterales bacterium
CGGGCGTAGCCCGAGCGCAGGCCCTCCACGATGCGCGGGTAGAGGCTCTCGTGCACGATCACCCGGCGGGTGCTGGTGCAGCGCTGCCCCGCGGTGCCCACGGCGCCGAAGACGATGCCCGGGATACACATTTCCAGGTCGGCGGTTTCGTCCATGATGATGGCGTTGTTGCCGCCGAGCTCCAGGATGCTGCGTCCGAGGCGGGCAGCGACCTTGGCGCCGACCTGGCGGCCGATGTTGGTGGAGCCCGTAAACGAGATCAGGTTGACGCGGTGGTCGTTGACGAAGCGCTCGGCCAGGTCATGGCCCTCTTCGATGAAGCTGGTGAAGATCGACGGGTAGCCGCCCTTCGCCAGGGCTTCGTTGCAGATATTCTGCACGGCCACGCAGCACAGGATACCGCTGTGCGCCGGCTTCCAGACCGTGGTGTTGCCGCAGATGGCGGCGATGAATGCGTTCCAGGCCCAGACCGCGACCGGAAAGTTGAAAGCCGAGATCACCCCGACTACACCGAGCGGGTGCCATTGCTCATACATGCGGTGCATCGGGCGTTCCGAATGCATCGTGTAGCCGTACAACATACGTGACTGACCGACCGCGAAGTCACCGATATCGATCATTTCCTGGACTTCACCGTCACCTTCAGCCTTGATTTTACCCATCTCCAGGGCGACCAGGCTGCCCAAGGCGTCCTTGTGCCGGCGCAGGGCTTCAGTGCACAAACGAATTGCGTTGCCGCGTTCCGGTGCCGGTACCTGGCGCCATTCCTTGAATATCTCCCTCGAGCGTGTCACCAGCTGTTCGTAATCGTCAGATGAGGCAGCGTACACTTTTGCAATGACCTCACCGGTCGAGGGATTGATCGCGTTTTTGATGCCAGCATCTGTCGTGGTTGACCAGTTACCGTCGCCCAGATAGGCGCCGGGATTGATTTCTTTGATACCCAGGGATTTGAGGAATTCCATGTTGATTTTCTGCCTTTTCGGTTTTGAACCGGTGTTAGCCGGAGAGGTTTGCACCAACTCATTGGTTACTAATGTTTGAACCCGATATTATCGCATTGCAAGGGCTGTGATGCATATAGCAGTTTGCCGTGCGCACCACGTTGACCCGCCTTGGCCAGAAAATTTCACATTGACGGGAACCGTCCGCTAAAGAACGGGTCATAGCCTGCAACGAATTTGACAAATCGGGATTGAATTCCATCATGCTATGCTCAACTTTAAAGGAAAAGGGCGCATGACACCGCTCCAGGCGAGTAGAATAATTGAACCAGGTACATTACCTGCAGTTTCCTCACTGGTAACGCCGCTGGGTGGGGGGCCGATACAAACATGCGGAGTGCAGGGCGGAGTGAGCGAAGCCAACGTCGATCAATTGCTGGTAGAACGGGTACAAAAAGGCGACAAACGCGCCTTTGACCTGTTGATACAGAAATATCAGCACCGCATCGTGAGCCTGGTATCGCGTTACGTATCAGATCCTTCAGAAGCACAGGACGTAGCCCAGGAAGCATTTATCAAGGCCTACCGCGCAGTCAAACGGTTTCGTGGTGAAAGCGCCTTCTATACCTGGCTATACCGGATCGCAATCAATACCGCTAAAAACTGGATCGTGGCAAAAAACCGGCGTCCGCCGAGCAGCGACATCGATGCAGTTGATGCCGAGCAATACGCGATCAGTGACCGTTTGAGGGAAAACAGTACGCCTGAGAGCGAACTATTGCGCGAAGAAATCGAACGTACGGTTTTTGATACCATCGCGAAGCTTCCCGAAGATTTACGCACTGCCATCATTCTCCGCGAGATGGATGGCATGAGCTATGAAGAGATCGCGGTGACCATGGAATGTCCGATCGGCACGGTACGTTCAAGAATATTTCGGGCGCGAGAAGCGATTGACGAGAAACTAAAACCCCTTCTTGGTGGTCACATCAACAGCGGGGAATAATAAGTGATATCTGAACAGATATCCGGCACAGGTAGTTAAAGAAATGACTAAGGAATCATTAGAGCATCTTTCGAGTTTAATGGACGGTGAGCTTCCACGTGAAGCCGGTTTGTTCCTGACACGCAGGCTGTTTTCAGACGACGCGATGTGTGAAAAATGGGAACGTTACCACCTGATCCGTGATTGCATCCGACAGCCTGGTAGCAAACAGGTAGTCACCGGCCTGAGCATAAAACTCAGCGCTTCGCTGGACGCCGAAGAGGCGCCAACCGTATCCCTATGGCGTCACCATCGTTGGTTAAAGCCGGTTTCCGGCCTGGCGATTGCTGCCAGCGTCGCTATGGTGGCCATCATGGTCACCGCACCGCAGCCGGATCCGGTTCCGGGTGAAGCAAGTACGGCCATGGCCATCCCGGCCAGTAAACCGTTTATCAGTCCTAATACACTGGCTGTTACCCCGGCATCGCAGGCGGTCAGCTATGCACCTGCACAGCAGGCAAATGCAAATCGCCTCAATGCCTATCTTTTGCGTCATAACCAGATGGCCAGAACCGCAGGCAGACAGGGTTTTGTTTCCTTTGTCCCCATCGTTGCCACCCCGATGGCTGCAGTTGCAGAGGATTCCGAAGATCAGTCTGAATCTGTAGTGGTACAGTCCGAATCGGAAATTGCTGAAAATAAATGATTGTTTCGCCGAGTAAGGCCCTGTTGCTCCTGGTTTCGATCAGCTTCAGCACAATGACAGTGGCCGGGGACTCTCACCAAGCCCGCGAGTGGTTGGAACGCATGACCACGGCGATGAGCCAGATGAGTTACCAGGGGACCTTCGTATACGTCCGTGACGGTGCTGTTGAAACCATGCGGATTACACATGTTACCGATGAGAACGGTGTGCGCGAGCGTATGTATTCGATCAGCGGCCCGCACCGGGAAGTCATTCGCGACAGGCAGGGTGTCCGTTGCGTGCTGCAGGATTCCGCTGCCGTGGTAGAAGACCAGGTGGTCGCCAGTTCCTATTTTCCAGAGCTTCCGCTGACCATAATCGATGGTGATAACAGTGGTTACCGGCTGGAGACCGGCGGTGAAGCGAGGATCGCCGGTCACACGGCGCGGCGTGTAACGATCTCTCCGGAAGACAACTACCGTTACGGTTACGATTTCTGGCTGGAGGAACAAACCGGTCTGTTGTTGAAGTGGGAACTTTTTGACGCCGGACACAAACCAATAGCCAAATTGATGTTTACGGATTTTGTAATTGGCTCCTCGGTTAACTTGAGTGAGCTTGAATCGGAGTCACGTGCCGAAGACTTTGTTGAAATGGAAACTTACAGCCTGGAAAAGACCGTGGTGACCCAGTCCAGTCCGCGTTGGCAGCCGGCCAAATTGCCACCGGGCTTCCACCTGGCATCGCACAGTCACAAGACCGGTACCGATGGTGTATACGAACACATGGTATACAGCGATGGCCTGGCCGCAGTATCGGTATATGTTGAGCAGCAAGGTGCCAATGCAGACGTTAAACCGGGCGTGAGTCAGTTGGGCACCAACAACGCCTATACCAGGAAACAGGGTGGTTTACAGATTACCGTAATTGGCGAGGTTCCGGCCATCACCGTCAAGGCGATCGCCAATGAAATGGCGCTTTCAGTCGCTTCCAATTAAAGGGTCCCAATCCAGGCATGATTGAACAGAATGTGCAGGTGCTGCAGTGCACTGATGAACAGCTAAAGGTTCGCATGGGTGCACAGACCGGCTGTACAGCCTGTGACAATGGAATGGGGTGTGGTGCAGGTTTATTTGCAAAATTGATACAACGCAAACCGGTTGTTCTGGAATTGGCAAGAAATGACATCGAAGTAGAGGCGGGTCAGATGCTGACCCTTGCTTTTCCAGAGCGGTTATATCTGAAGCTGGTCATCGCTTCCTACGGATGGCCGCTGTTGGCTGCACTTGCAGGTGCTTTTGCAGGCTACAGTGCAGCGGCATGGATGCGATTAAGCCCCGTGACGACCGATGCGGTAACACTCGCAGGCGGTGTGTTGTTTGCCTGGGGTTCCATACGGCTTATCAGCAACCGAAAAGCTGCGGAGGCTATTCTCAATTCGCTGAACATGACAGTTTGTTTTCCCTCAAGTACACCCAATATGTGTACGGGTAAAGGGAAAAACCGGAACGTTGTTTAACAGATTTTTTTGATCCAGGAGTAGAAAGATGAAACTCAAAATTACACTGAATTTTGTGGTGTTGTTAATGCTGTTTTTGACACTGCCGGTAGTCGCAAATGTAAGCGGTCTGCCGGATTTTACAGGGCTTGTAGAAAAGGCGGGTCCTGCGGTTGTCAATATTCGTGTCACCAAGTTTGGCACCCGTGCACCGAGGGCATCGGAGCAGGATGATGGAATGGGCGGCAACCAGGGCGAGAACCACCCCGAAATTCCGGAGTTTTTCAGACGGTACTTCAATGTGCCCAACGATCCCCAGTACGGCGAACCGGATCGTATGGGAACCGGATCAGGCTTCATATATGAAGCCGATGGATACATTCTGACCAATCACCACGTGGTGGCAGACGCAGATGAAATCATCGTTCGCATGGCAGATCGCCGTGAGTTTGAAGCCGAGTTGATCGGCTCGGACGAGTCGAGCGATATCGCGGTGCTCAAGATCAAGGCGGATGGTGACTTGCCGTTTCTGCATATAGGCGATTCGCAAATCGTCAAGGCCGGCCAGTGGGTCGCTGCAATCGGTTCACCATTCAACTTTGAGCAAAGCGTTACCGCCGGCATTATCAGCGCGAAGGGCAGAACCAACCGGGCGCAGCAATACGTACCTTTTATACAAACAGATGTGGCGATCAACCGTGGTAATTCCGGTGGGCCATTGCTGAATATGGATGGCGAGGTCATCGGTATCAATTCATGGATTCTGAGTTCGAGCGGTGGTTATATCGGTCTTTCTTTTTCAATCCCGATCGAGGTGGCCGTCAGTACCGCGAAACAGTTGCGCGAAACAGGCAAAGTTGAACGTGGCTTGCTCGGTGTAATCGTCGGTGCCGTTACCCGTGAAATGGCCGAGGCCCTGGGACTGGATCGCCCGGTGGGTGCTTTAGTTAATGATGTGACTACCGATGGGGCGGCGGATCGCGCCGGTATCAAACCGGGAGATGTCATCCTGGCATTCAACGATACGCCGGTTGAAACCTGGAATGACTTGCCCCCACTGGTCGGCGCAAATCCGCCGGGAACAAAAGCCAGTGTCACCGTGAGTCGCGAGGGTAAGGAAAAAACATTCGATGTCACCCTGGATGCACTGGACAGCGACAGCGCCGCCGCAGTGGCCGAAAATGAAAGCAGGCACAAGGCAAGCAACGTGCTTGGCCTGGCGGTTGAAAGCATCAATAGCGATCGCAGGCGTGAACTCGGTGATCCTGAAGGTGGTGTTGTAATTACTGAAATTGACAGTGATGACGCATGGCGTGCCGGCCTGAGACCGGGCGACGTGATCCTGATGATCAACAATCAGGAAGTCAAGGATATGGACGATTTTGAAACACTGCTCAAGAAGATAGAACCTGACCGTGCCGTCGCGCTGCGTGTATGGCGAAACGGTACCGCCAGCTTTATTGCTTACACACCTCGCGATAAAGATGAGGGATAGCCAGTAGTCAGTTATAATTACTGGTTGGAGACAAGGAGGCCATCCGTTGTTTACAACGGGTGGCCTTTGATTGTCAGGCACTTAAACTCTTTTGGAAACTCGCAACTGAAGCACTATATGGATCAGAATTACATACGGAATTTTTCCATTATTGCCCATGTAGACCATGGCAAGTCGACGCTGGCTGACCGCTTTATACAGTTGTGCGGTGCCTTGAGCGAGCGAGAAATGTCTGCGCAAGTGCTTGATACCATGGATATTGAGAGAGAGCGTGGTATAACGATCAAGGCCCAAAGCGTAACCCTCGACTACAAATCTGAAGATGGTCATGTTTACCACCTGAACTTCATTGATACGCCCGGACACGTTGATTTCTCCTACGAAGTTTCGCGTTCCCTGGCCGCCTGTGAAGGCGCTTTACTGGTCGTGGATGCGGCCCAGGGCGTAGAGGCGCAAAGCGTGGCCAATTGTTACACCGCGGTGGAACTCGGACTCGAGGTTATCCCGGTCCTGAACAAGATTGATTTGCCATCGGCGGATCCCGAGCGCGTCAAGCAGGAAATTGAAGACATCATCGGCATCGGGGCGAAGGACGCCCTGGCTGTCAGCGCCAAAACCGGAAAAGGTGTGGCCGAAGTACTGGAGCGCCTGGTGCGTGATGTACCGCATCCACGAGGTAACCAGGATGCACCGTTGAAAGCGTTGATCATCGATTCCTGGTTTGATAATTACCTTGGTGTCGTTTCGTTGATCCGGGTGGTTGACGGTGTGGTCAGCAAGCGTGACAAAATAGAATTGATGTCCTCTAAAAATCAGCATCAGGTGGATCAGTTGGGCGTGTTTACACCCAAACGCGAACTCCGCGACAAGCTCTCAGCAGGTGAAGTGGGTTTTCTCGTCGCCAGCATCAAGGATATCCACGGGGCGCCGGTCGGTGACACGATTACGCTGGCAAAATCACCGGCCGACAAGCCGCTGCCCGGTTTCGCAAGAATGCAGCCCAGGGTATTTGCAGGTCTGTTTCCGACCGACGCGGATGACTACCCCGATCTGCGTGAAGCGCTTGAAAAGCTTCAGCTCAACGATGCGGCACTGAGTTTTGAGCCTGAAACCTCCGAGGCGCTCGGTTTCGGTTTCCGTTGTGGTTTTCTGGGGCTGCTGCACATGGATATTGTCCAGGAGCGGCTGGAGCGCGAATACGACATCGACCTGATTACCACGGCGCCGACAGTCATCTATGAGGTCGAGCTGACCAGTGGTGAGGTTTTAACCCTCGAAAACCCGGCGAAGTTGCCGCCGGTCAACAAGATCCTGGCAATTCGCGAACCCATCATCCAGGCGGACATACTGGTGCCGCAGACCTATGTCGGTGCCGTCATTGGCTTGTGCGAGGAAAAGCGCGGCAAACAGTTGGGTATGCACTACCTTGGAGGACAGGTATCAATACAGTATGAATTACCATTGTCCGAAGTGGTGCTGGATTTTTTCGATCGCCTAAAATCCGTAAGCCGCGGTTACGCATCCTTTGATTATCACTTTTTACGATTCACCGAGGGGCCTTTTGTACGTGTGGATGTGCTTATCAATGGTGAACGGGTTGACGCACTGTCCCTGATCATGCACCGTGACCAGGCGCAACGGCGTGGCCGCGAGCTGGCCGCCAACATGAAGGAGTTGATCCCGAGGCAGATGTTCGATGTTGCTATCCAGGCATCCATCGGTGCACAGATCATCGCACGCACGACGGTCAAAGCGCTGCGCAAGAATGTGACGGCCAAATGTTATGGCGGTGATGCGACACGCAAGCGCAAGTTACTGGAGAAACAGAAAGCCGGCAAAAAGCGCATGAAGCAGGTCGGTAGTGTTGAGATACCCCAGGAAGCGTTCCTGGCGGTTTTACAGCAGGATACCAAAAAGTAGGGCTTATCCGTGGTGGGTGAGTCCAAAAACAGGAAAACAGGATGAATATTGATTTTGCATTGGTGCTGGTCGTGTTAACGACACTTTCCGGCTTGATCTGGCTGGTAGACAGCCTGCTGTTCAAACAGAAACGCTGGGACCGTTCGGTTCAAACGAGTGTCGAAACACCACGCGAACCGGTCATGGTGGAGTATGCACGTTCGCTGTTCCCCGTGCTTCTCATCGTGCTGGTATTCCGGTCGTTCCTGTTCGAGCCGTTCAAGATTCCCTCCGGATCGATGATACCGACCTTGCTGGTCGGTGATTTTATCGTCGTAAACAAATTTGCATATGGTATTCGCTTACCGGTCTTGAACAAGAAAATCATCGGTATCGGCGAACCCAAGCGCGGTGACGTCGTGGTCTTCAGGTATCCGAAAGATCCCAGTGTCAATTTCATCAAGCGCGCCGTGGGCTTGCCGGGAGACACCATCACCTACCGCGACAAGCAACTTTTCATCAATGGCGAAAAGGTTGAAGAAACCGCCGCAGGACGATTTGGCAGCGACAACGTTAAATGCACCA
>DATCZY010000510.1:0-10396 GCA_036525655.1 Lysobacterales bacterium
GTGAAATAAAGCCCGAAAGTCGCGAAAATAGCCATGAGGCCCTGCTCAGGCTGAAAGACACATTGAAAATGATGGGGCTGGCGGATTCCGCCCAATCCATCGATAAGCTGATGCCGGCGTTCGATGCCAGCGAAGACCCGGGTCTCGACCCCGAGCAGCGTTCGCGGCAGTCCTTGCTGATGGGCTTGGCAGCAGAACTGATGCGGGTTGAATCCGTTCTGGAAGAACAGATTGCGACCCTCGGTGAACCCCTTCTCGAAGACCAGGAACAGAGTTACATCGACCTGCCGGGACATGAAATCCGCCGCATACGCACGCACCTGCTGGGCGAAACCGTGGTCAGTCTCCACCAGGTTCAAGACGGCGTGCGCCGGCATTTTGACGGAGATTTAAAAGCGGACTTCAGCAGCCCCCTTGATCACATTGCGGGTGCACTGGAACTGATGGGTGAACGGGGAACAGCATCCCTGGCCCTCAATTTGCGCAATGCGCTGACCAACCTGCTACGTCATGCCGGCTCAGAATCGGCCGTGGAACCCAAGATGCTGGAAACCGTTACGGATGCTGTTGCAGCCTTCGAACTCTACCTTGCGGGCTGTCGTGACCAACAAAGCAATCGGCAACGGTTCCTTGAAATACTCCGGGAGCGACTTGACCACCTGCCCGTCGGTGAAATGGAAACGGCTAAAGCCATTGCAATACCGTCGGCAAAGGCGCATGCCAAAGACAGCGAAACAGCCGATACGACGGATGCAGCGTTGCCGGCGACCCTCGACCCTGAATTGCTGGAGGTCTTCCTCGAAGAATACGAATCCGTCGCAAGCATGCTGGGCGAGCGCATCCCTGAATGGATGAGCCACCTGGACAATACCAATCTGATAACCGATATCCGCCGTGGCTTCCATACACTCAAAGGCAGCGGACGCATGGTGGGCGCGAACGAATTAGGCGATTTTGCCTGGCATATTGAAGCCATGATCAATGCCTTGCTGGAAGGCAGCATCGAGGCCATTGACGACGTGGCGCTCACCGTCGGATTATCTGCAAACCTGTTGCCATCCATGAAGCAACGTCTACAGCAACAACCCTCGGAGTTGAGCCATGCAGGAATCGAGGCGCTCAGTCAGCAGGCCGACAAAATTGCTGCGGGCGAGACACCTGAATGGACGAGCCTCAACGGGCTTTTACCGTCGTGCGTAGCGTCGTTGTTGCCCGCAGGTGTCACAACTGCACCGGCAGCGGAAACCGAATCAACTATCGAGACTGAAAAGCCCGCTGAAACCACACTCAAAGACCTGGTGCGTAAGGAATTAAAAGACAAGCTTGGCGTACTTACCGGTCTGATGGAGCGCATCTCGAGGGATCGTGCCACCACTGCGCATGACGATGATATCCGCGCCGTTCATACCATAGCCGGAACGACTGCGCTGGACCCATTGGGCAGAGAATACGATGTCGCCCGGGCGCTGGAAGGTTTCCTTGAGGCTCAGCGCCAAAGCGGCAAGCCGTTCAGCGACATCGCAATGTGGACAGTCGCCACCAGCCTGGCCCATTTTGAGACCTGCCTGGCTATTCATGAAAATAACCTGGAAGCAGAACTAACAGCAGATGAAGAAAACCAGATTGAACAACTGATCGCGCTGACAGTGGAGTACGAAGTACCACAACCGGCGCCTGAAGAGGAAGCCCTCGAGGCTGAAACCACTGAAGAAGAACCTCTAGCCGATACGGTCGCGGCAGGCGAAGAACCCGTTGAACCCGAAGAGCGGGAAGAAGAACAAGAAATCCAGGCGGCAGAAACTGCATCCGAACCGATTGACAGCGAGATACTGGGTATCTTCCTCGAAGAGGCCACCGACATACTGGAACGTTGTGACTCGCTGTTGAACACATGGCGTGACAACCTGACCGACCTCGATATCGTGCAGAATCTGCAGCGCGAGATACATACCTTTAAAGGCGGTGCCCGCATGGCCGGTATCGGCGCCCTTGGCGCCCTCAGCCACTCCATGGAGTCGTTACTGGAGCGGATTGCCGAACAGTCGCTGTCTCCATCGGTATCAGCGATAGAGGTGCTGGAAAAAGGTTGCGACAGACTGAACGTCTGGACCCAACAGGCATCTGAGGGCGTAATACCGCAGGCCGGTGACGCACTGAAACTGTTTAATCAGCAAGTCGACGCCCTGACCGCGTTGCCCTCGCAAACTGCCGCCAGCATTGATGAGCCGGTCAGCATTGACGCTGAGCCTGAAAGACTGCTCGAAATTCCCGATGTTGTTGTTCCGGTCAGTGAACCGGAAGTCAGCGAAGAGCCCAGCGCGGAAGCCGCCGCCTCGCAACATATCCGTGTCAATGCAGACTTGCTCGATTCACTGGTCAATTCGGCTGGTGAAATCAGCATCTTCCGCTCACATCTTGAGCAGCAGGTCGGACAAATACGCGACCACCTGAAAGAGTTTGATGTGACCGTTTCACGCCTGCGCGAACAGTTCCGCAAACTTGAAATTGAGACCGAAACCCAGATACGTTCGCGCTATCCGCAGGAAGCAATGGATGGTTCGGAAGAGTTTGACCCGCTGGAAATGGACCGTTTCTCATCCATGCAACAGTTGTCCCGCAGCCTGACGGAATCGGTATCCGACCTTTTGAATCTGCAGGAACTGCTCGACACCGCGGCGCGTAAATCCGAAGCCCTACTGGTGCAGCAATCCAGGGTCAGCAAGGAACTACAGGAAGGCCTGATGCAAACCCGCATGGTGCATTTTGGCAACATCGCGCCACGTTTGCGCCGGATCATCCGGACCGCGGCCAGTGAAACCCACAAGAAAGCCCGTCTGCAACTGCGTATGACCGGTGGCGGTGACCAACTGGACCGGAATGTGCTGGAACGGATTACCGCACCGCTGGAACACTTGCTGCGGAATTCGATAGCACACGGTATTGAAAAGCCCGCGCTAAGGCGCAAGCTCAAAAAGCCGGAAGAAGGGCAGCTCAACATCACCGTCGCTGCGGAGGCAACTGAGTTTGTTGTGCGCGTGGAGGATGATGGCGCGGGCATAGACCTCCAAGCCATCCACAAACGCGCCATTGAAAAGGGTTTGCTGGGCAAGGGCTCCAAACCATCAGCACAACAATTGCACCAACTCATACTCCACAGTGGTTTTTCAACATCAAAGACCGTTACATCACTTGCAGGACGTGGTGTGGGCATGGATGTGGTCAGCAACGAAATCAAGCAGATTGGCGGCTCGATAGAAATAGAGTCCGAAGAAGGCAAAGGTTGCCGCTTCACCATCCGCATACCGTTTACGCTGGCTGTCATGCAGGCCATCGGCGTCATGGCCGGCGAGCACCCCTACATGATTCCGGTCGCGAGCGTTGCCGGTGTGGCACGCATGTTGCCCGCCGATTACCAACTGCTGCTGGAAAACCAGAAACCCGCATACGAGTTTGCCGGTGAGTCGTACCCCATTCTTGACCTTGAACCCCTTCTGGGCGAACCGACCACCCCGTTGGGCGATGACACCATTTCAATCCTGATGATTAAAGCCGGTGAACAGCGCGCTGCGTTCCGTGTTTCGGCATTGCTGGGGCACAGGGAAATCGTAGTCAAGCCGGTCGGACCGCAGATCAACAGCGTACCGGGCATTCTTGGCGGAACCATCACCGGCGATGGCCAGGTGGTGATCATCATCGACGCCGGACCATTGATCAGGCAGGCAGTGCTGACCGGTGCACGACCTGCGCCGCCGATCCAGAACATCGACATCCGGCCGCAAAGAACACTGGCCCTCGTCGCAGACGACTCCATCACGATGCGCAAGGTAACCACACGTGTGCTGGAAGCCTACGACTTTGAAGTCATCACCGCCAGGGATGGGGTGGAGGCAACCGAGTTGATGCAGGAGCGCGTACCCGACCTGTTATTGCTGGATATCGAGATGCCCCGCATGGACGGCTACCAGGTCGCTGAACACGTGAGGGCCGATGCCAGGCTGCGCAATGTGCCCATCATCATGATTACCTCGCGGGCGGGTAAGAAGCATCGTGACCGCGGCAAGCAAGCCGGCGCCAATGCCTATCTTTCCAAGCCATATAAAGAGTCAGAACTGATCGACGAAGTGAGAAAACTGTTACGCAAAGAGATGGAAACAAATGTCTGACGTGGAACTCCGCACCATCCTGGCGCCGCTGACCGAGGGCTACGTCCTGCTGCCCAACAGTGTCGTGGGTGAGATATTGAATTACACTTCCCCCGAACCTTTCAAACAGGGTCCACCGTGGTTGCTCGGGGAGATAGCCTGGCGTGGCTGGCAGGTGCCGGTCGTCAATTACGAGCGCTTGGTCAAGGATAACGGTATCACGACGCTTACCTCGAAATCGCGCATCCTGATCGTCAAGACCCTGGGTGAATCGACCCAGGTGAATTACATCGGACTGCTCATACAGGGGTTGCCCAGGCTGAAGAAAGTCAATGCGGAAACCCTGCATGAAAAGCAGACCGAAGAACTGCCGGAAACGGTGTTCAGCATCGTCACCATCGACGACCTGCAAGCGGTCATACCGGAGCTCGGCGATCTCACACGCGTCATTGAATTGACTGCCTACGACAGTTAACACGATCGGGGATTCCTGGTTTAGCCAGTACCCAACGTTTAAAAGTCACCCATCTTTGCCTGCAGGACTGCAATGGCCGCAGGACCCGCGGTTTCAGTTCTTAAAACCCGCGGTCCCAGCGACACCGCGATCAATCCTTTTGCGCGAAGCGCCTTGATCTCTTCTTCGGTAAAGCCGCCTTCGGGTCCGATCAGGATGGAGATGGAATCTCCCCGTATGGATATGCCGGAAAGCCTGTTTTCCGCAAACGGGTCCAGTACCAGGCACGCTGACTCGCGGGCGCTGGTCAACCATTGGGCCAGGGAAAGCGGCGCGTTGACTTCGGGCACGCGTGCACGGCCGCTTTGTTCGCACGCCGAGGTGGCCACCCCTTGCCAGTGCGTCATACGCTTGCTTTGCCTGGCCGCATCCAAACGGACTTCAACCCGCTGACTTATCAGTGGTTGAATACAAACCACGCCCAGTTCCGTGGCCTTTTGAATAACGTAGTCCATCCGTTCGCCGCGGCAGACGGCCTGCACCAGGGTGATTTTCAAAGGCGACTCGTTTGCAGCGGGCCTGCTGTCTGTGATGCTGAGCAACACGCGTTGCGAATGAATTTCAGAAATTTCAGCAAAATAATCAACGCCGTCACCATTGAACAGGACCACATTGTCACCCTTTGACAACCGCAGCACGCGCGCCATGTAATGACTCGCTGAACCTGTCAGTTCAACACTGTTTGCCACCGCCAGTGGTTGTGAAGTATGGATTCTTGACTGGCGCATATCGCCCTCCTACCCGCTGGTCGCCAGCTCGATACCCGCCATGGCAACCTCGGCCAGCAGCTTGATCTCATCGGTGTTGATGACGTACGGCGGCATGAAATAGATCACGTTGCCTATCGGACGCAGCAATGCCCCATGCGCCATGGCATATTGATATACCTTGATGCCGCGCCGTTCTTTCCAGTCGTACTGGACCAGTGGTTCACGCTGCGCCACCATTTCCATCGCCAGTATCATACCCGTCTGGCGGATATCACCGACGTGGGAATGATCACGCAAAGGTGAGACTGCCTCCAGCATCTGCGCCGCCAGCAGGCGGTTATCAGCCAGGACGTCACGCGCCTCGAACAGTTCCATGGTCGCCAATGCCGCCGCACAGGCCAGTGGGTTGCCGGTGTAGCTGTGAGAGTGCAAAAAGCCCCGCATGGTCGTGTACTCGTCATAAAACGCCGCATACACCTCGTGGCTGGTCAAAACGGCGGACATCGGCAGGTATCCACCCGTCAAGCCCTTGGAAACACACATAAAATCCGGCGATATACCAGCCTGCTCACAGGCAAACATGCTGCCGGTCCTGCCAAAGCCGACGGCGATCTCATCGGCAATCAGGTGGATGCGGTATTCATCACACAGTTGGCGCAATCCACCCACGTAGGAGGGCGGGTACATGCGCATGCCGCCGGCACACTGCACCAACGGCTCGATAATCACCGCGGAAATCTGGCCTTCATGTTTGGCAAATATCTCGCGCATTTCGGCCAACTTGCCGCTGGCATGCGTATCCCATTGATCGCGCGGCAAGGCAAAACAATCCGGACTCGGTGCAATCAGCGGTTCCATCAGTAGCGGTTCATAGGCCGCCTTGAACAAGCCGGCGTCACCGACACTAAGCGCGCCCAGCGTATCGCCGTGGTAGCTGTTGGACAGGGTCACAAACCGGTTGCGGCCCGTCTCACCGACATTGCGCCAGTAGTGAAAGCTCATTTTCAACGATATTTCGACCGCGGAAGCGCCGCTGTCGGCAAAAAACACCCGCTCCAGACCGGGCGGTGTGATCGCAACCAGCTTCTCAGCCAGGCGCACGGCCGGTTCATGGGTCACACCCGCAAGGATGACGTGCTCCAAACGGTTGGCTTGTTCACTGACCGCCGCGCTGATGTGCGGGTTGGCATGGCCAAACAGATTGACCCACCAGGAACTGATGGCGTCGATATAGCGTTTACCCTCCATATCTTCCAGCCACACGCCCCGACCACTTCTGACCGGTAATAACTGCAGCCATTCGTGATCTTTCATCTGCGTGGTGGGATGCCATAGCACAGCGAGGTCACGCTGCCGGATTGCTTCGTTTTTACCCAAACCTGTTTCCTCTCCTAGTGCGCTTGCCGCAGTCTGGTATCATGGGCAGTCGCGGCCAGCCATGCAAGCCGGGCCGTCGACCCAATCAGGATTTTATAATTCACCGAGCACCGGATAATCTAATCAATTGCCAACATCATTATGACTGAAACCCACATGAAAGAATTGCTTGCGGTCGCATTGCAGGCTGCAAAGGCCGCGCGCGAACTGATCCTGTCCTATTACAACGGTCATTTTGAAATCGAGATCAAGAAAGACCAGACACCTGTCACGGTCGCCGACCGTGGCGCCGAGCAGCTTATTCGCAAAATCATCCATGACGCATTTCCCGGGCACGGCATTTTTGGCGAAGAATACGGTGCAGAAAACAAGGACACCGAATACCTGTGGCTGGTCGACCCCATCGACGGCACCAAGAGTTTTGTAAAACGTTACGGTATGTTCTCCACCCAGATCGCGTTGATGCACAGGGGTGAACTGATACTCGGCGTTTCCTGCGCGCCTGCCATGAATGAACTGGTTTGGGCGACACGCGGCGGCGGTGCGTTTAATGCCGAAGGACAGCTGCACATCAGCCAGGTGGACAGCATTGGCCAGGCCAGTATTTCCACCGGCAATATCCAAAGCCTGGCCGCCGGTAAACGTTGGGCGGCGCTTGGCCGCATACTCGCGCGCACCAACCGCACACGTGGCTACGGCGATTATTATCATTACCACCGCCTGGCGGCGGGCCAGCTCGACGCTGTCATCGAATCGGATGTCAACATCCTCGATATCGCCGCGCTGTACGTCATTGTCACCGAAGCCGGCGGTGTGTTTACCGATCTCGATGGGCTCGCACCCGGCCTCGATACGCGCTCCGTCCTGGCCGCCACCCCGGCCCTCCACGTTTTGCTGGCCGCTGAGCTGAACCAGGTCTGAGGCATGGCGAAACTCCCAAAAATTCTCGCCAGGAGCGAGCACGATCCGGGCAAGTTGTTCAAGATCGAAAGGCTTAGCCTGGAATTCAGCAACGGTAAAACACGCACCTATGAACGGCTCCGTTCACGGGGCCTCGGCGCGGTGATCGTGGTGGCGCTTCGCGATGACGAAACCGTCCTGCTGGTCAAGGAATACGCCGCCGGCCTGCACCATTATGAACTGGGGTTGGTCAAGGGCCGTCTCGAGGTGGGTGAAACGGTCCTGGAAGGTGCCGAAAGAGAGCTCAAGGAAGAAATCGGTTTTGGCGCGCATGACATGCTCGAGCTGACCGCGCTGAGCCTGGCGCCCGGCTACATGACCCACGTCACCCACGTGGTGCTGGCGCGTAATCTGTACCCCGCGAAGCTCGAAGGAGACGAACCGGAGGAGATGGAAATCATTCCGTGGCCGCTGTCCGACCTGTATTCACTGGTGCAAAGGCCGGACTGCACCGAAGGCCGCAGTATCGCCGCACTCTACATCGCCCGTGAATACCTGCAGCAGGAAGCAAAATAATGTCTAACCCGAATAATGAAAATGTGCTCGAGCAACTGGTAGATATCAGCCGCCGCGCCGGTCTCGAAATACTGGAATGGTATGAAGGCGATATGGGGATCACCCAAAAATCCGATGACTCGCCGCTGACCAAGGCGGACCTCGCCAGCCATGAACTGATAAAAGCCGAGCTCTCGCAGCGCTGGCCCGCTATCCCGATCCTGTCGGAAGAGTCTGCCGATATCCCCTGGGAAACCCGCCAAAGCTGGCGTGAGTACTGGCTGGTTGACCCGCTCGACGGCACCAAGGAGTTCATCAACCGAAATGGTGAATTCACCGTCAATATTGCACTGATACGCGACCACCAACCGGTCATGGGTATCGTGCACGTGCCGGTTACCGATACCAGCTATTTCGGCGCCCGGGACCAGGGCGCCTGGCGGCAGCAAGGTAACGGCGCAGCCACGGTCATTCAGGTCAGGCAGCCCGCTGCACAACCGCCGGTTATCGTTGGCAGCCGCTCGCATGCGAACCCGGCACTCATCGGCCATTTGAACAGACTGGGGGAATATGAACTCACCAGCATGGGCAGCTCATTAAAATTTTGCCTGGTGGCGGAAGGTATGGCAGATTTTTACCCGCGACTGGGTCCGACCAGTGAATGGGATACAGCGGCAGCGCAGGCAGTGGTCGAAGCCGCCGGCGGCCAGGTTGTCAAAGTCGATGGTTCCGCGCTGGGGTACAACACCAAGGACATCTACTTAAACCCGCATTTCTTTGTGTTTGGTGACCCGGCAAGGGAATGGCTGAAGCCATTTCAGAATAGCAACTGACGGCATACCCGAATAACCCTCCCGCCGGGAACCAGGTTTATGTTTTCCAGTCAAAGTGCGCACATGGAAAAGCTATACGAATACGATTTGCAGAACCGGCGCATATGGCGTCAAGGTCGCGGATATCATCATCCGGAATTCAAGCCACAAGGTAGTAACAACGGCCATGAGGTTGTTTTAGGTCATAAAAACGGGGTTTTTAAGCCTAAAAGCCTGCGTCAACTTGACGCAGCAGCGTTCAAGGAGTATAAAATGCGCAACCATCCTGTTGGGGCTTGCCAAATAATTATAACGATCGACAAAACCAATAATAGAACACAGGAATGTAAGCGGCTTCGGCCGCTTTTTTCTTGTCTGAGAGAAAACTGAATTTTCATGCATTTTCCACAACTTCCCAAATGGCGGCTTCCGAGCTTGCAACTACCCAGCTTGCAACTGCCCAAATGGCAAATTTTCGCGCTTCCGGCCGTGTGCATCATGTTGGGCGTGTTCTATTTTGGCAAATATTTCGTTGCCGCCGAGTTGATCAGGGCCAACCACAGGGTTGTTGCCCTGATGAAAGAACTTGAAAGCACGCGGGATTTACTCGCTGAAGAACGCGCCCGTGCAACCGTGGCCGAGCGTGAAGCGGATGTCATGCGGCGCGCAAACGCCCTGTTACGCGAATCGGAACGTAAACGCCAGGATGAAATTGCCGGTTTACAGGCTGACCTGGATTTTTACCGGCGCCTTGGAGGCGCCAATGGTTCGCAGTCCGCATTGACGGTGCATTATCTCGAGCTTCAGCCGACGCAATCACCCCGCGTGTTCCGTGCCATCTTCAGTCTCACGCAGAACCTTCGCCGGGCCACCGTCATTTCGGGGCAAATTCAGCTTGAGGTCGATGGTATTCGCAACGGTGTCGCCGAGCACCTGACCAACGAGCAGTTATTGGCCGATTCCGATGAACCACTGAGTTTTCGTTTCAAGTATTTTGAGCAATTTGAACGTCTGATCACGCTGCCCGAAGGGTTTGAGGCAAGCAAGTTAACCATACAACTCAAATCAAGTGACCTGAAAACTCCGGTTGAGCAGTCACTGGATTGGGAAAGCCTGATCAACCAGGCACCGGTCGAGACAACAGAAGACGAATTGCCGCTGTCATTCAGACGCAATATGATTGAAAAAACCGCCATCAACCGCCATAGTTAATGCTCTCATTGTTGAATAGAAACACGCATGCAAAATCAGATACCGACAGACCTCATCAAGTTTACGGACGCCGCTGCCAGAAAAGTGATGGAACTGATCATGGAGGAGCATAATCCGGAACTTAAACTGCGCGTGTATATATCCGGTGGCGGTTGTTCAGGCTTTCAGTACGGT
>DATCZY010000511.1:0-7084 GCA_036525655.1 Lysobacterales bacterium
CTGATGAAACAGGGAGGTTTCAGTGGATGGCTTACTTTGCACCCGTAGACAGCGGTGATGCTGGCGGTGTTTGAGATGCCCGGCAACAACCACGTACCCCGCATTACGAACTTGTACACAACGCGCCCTGAAACAATCGGAAAATCACGTACCCGTTTAAAATCCCTTACAATTGCCGGAATATCCTGAACCGAATTACCTGCAAAACTACGGAGTACGTTTAATCTCATGAAACTCGCCTCTTTAAAAACCGGGGGACGCGACGGTAGCCTGATTGTGGTCAGCCGGAATCTGGCGCACTTTGTATCGGCTGCGGATATTTCACCTACGTTGCAGGTGGCGCTGGATAACTGGCAGCAGACGGCTCCAAGACTAAATTCGCTCTATGAAGAACTGAACCACGGAACATGCGCCAACATCCAGGACATGGACTTCCAGGCACTTGCTGCGCCTCTGCCGAGGGCGTTTGAGTTTGTTGACGGCAGCGCCTATCTGCCACACGTGGAACGGGTACGCAAGGCGCGTGGCGCAGAAGTGCCCGAATCCTTTTACGTTGATCCGCTGATGTACCAGGCGACATCGGCGGGTTTCCACGGGCCCCGTGACCCGGTGCCAGTTGCCAGTGAGGAATACGGTATCGATTTCGAATCCGAGGTTATCGTGGTCACCGATGATGTACCCATGGCCGTTACCGCAGAAAAGGCCGAGGCGCATATCCAGTTGATCGGGCTGATCAATGATGTGAGTCTGAGGAACCTGATTCCGGCGGAACTTGCAAAAGGATTTGGCTTTTTACAGTCCAAACCCCGCTCGACGCTGTCCCCGGTGCTGGTCACGCCCGATGAACTGGGCGATCAATGGCAGGACAGCAAGCTGTCGCTGGCCTTGCACAGCAAACTTAATGGCGAATTTTTTGGCGAACCGGAAGCCGGTGTGGATATGCAATTCAATTTCGCCGAGTTGGTGGCCCACGCAGCCAAAACCCGTCCGCTGACGGCGGGAACCATCGTCGGTTCAGGCACCATTGCCAATGAAGACACAAGCAAGGGCGCCTCCTGCCTGGCGGAAATCCGTATGCTGGAGATTATCGCGGATGGCAAGCCTTCGACCCCGTTCATGAAATTCGGCGACACGATACGGATAGAAATGTTCGACCTCGAGGGCCAGTCAATTTTCGGCGCCATTGAGCAAAACATAGTCCCTTATGCGACATGAAGACCATGGTCAACTGACCCTCTACAGCTATTGGCGCAGCTCTGCGGCTTACCGGGTGCGCATTGCACTGCATCTGAAGGAACTCGATTTCGAGACCATCCCGGTGCACCTGGTCCGGCAGGGGGGCGAGCAACACGCCGGGGCTTATCGCTCGATCAATCCGCAAGGACTGGTGCCCGCCCTGTTGCACGGGGGGCACGTATTGACCCAGTCGATGTCGATTTGTGAGTATCTCGACGAATGTTTCGGGGCCTACCCGTTGTTACCGACGGACCCACTCGGGCGGGCGCGAATTCGATCGCTGGCATTGCAGATAGCCTGTGAGATTCATCCGCTGAATAACCTTCGAGTGCAGAATTATCTGAGAGGACAATGGGGTGATGCGGTGGATACGCTTGCCTGGATGCGGCACTGGATGCACGAGGGGTTTACCGTCATCGAGCGGCAACTTGCCGAACGGCGCTCCAGTCAACCCCTTTACCATGGAGAAACTCCCGGCTTGTTTGAATGTTTCCTGGTGCCGCAGGTCTACAACGCAGAGCGATACGGTATGGATATGGCGGTGTTTCCTGTGATCCGCGAGATTGTTGCGCATTGCCGCGGGCTGACGGCATTCATCAAGGCGGCGCCGGAGAACCAGCCGGATGCGGAACCGCTTTGAGCGCAAAAGCACAGTTTATTATTTAGGGCTACAACCTTGGCGGTTGTTGGGTCATAATTAAACGATATTTCTCAGGTATTTATTTGATGAAAGCCATATTGATTGCATTATTCTGTTTAACCCTGGCCGCGTGTACGACGACGCGGCCGGATACCGCGATATTCGAATCCGCAGAGCAGGCCATCCTGGCCGCCGAAGCCGCCGGCGGCGATGAATTTGCGCCGGTTGAAATGCGTTTTGCACGCGAGAAGCTCGTGAGTGCAAAAAAGGGTCTGGAAAAAGAGAAGTACGATGTTTCCGTATACTTGGTGGAAGAATCGGAAATCAACGCGGAACTGGCGATAGAGAAATCACGCTCGGCCAAATCGCGACGCCGGGTGAATGAATTACGCAAGAGCAACGAAGAGCTCGAGGCGAGAATGCATGCGACTTTTGGAGATGAATTCAAATGAGCCGCATACTGACAAAAATTATCCTGGTGTTGATGCTGGTTTTACTGTCGGCTTGTACGGCGGCGCCTAAAAAGGATCTCGCCCTCGACCGGGTCCGCGGTGAACTGGACGATTTAAAATCGAATACCGAGTTGGCGGGATATGCCCCGCTCGCAGTGGGTGAGGCGGAACGCGCGTTGCGCAAGGCCGAACTGGCGACCGGTGATGACCTCTACCGCAGCTACCTGGTCTACATGGCCGATCGCCGCATCCAGATTGCCCGCGCCATGGCGGAACGGGAACAGCATGAGCAGATGTTGGACGAGCTTGAAAAACGGCACAGTGATATGTTGATCAAGGCCAGTCAACTGGAAGCCGACCAGGCAAGGATGGACGCCGAGCGTGCCCGTTTGCTGGTAGCCACCACCACCGAGGATGCGCAGCGGGCGCAGGAAGAAAAAGAAAGGGCGCTACAGAAAGAGGCCGAGTCAGCCCGCGCAGCGCAGTTATCAGCTGAAGAAGCCGACCAGGCGCGGCGCCTCGCCGAATCGCGGGCCTCGGAAGCCAAGTACGCGCGTCTTGAAGCGGAGCTCGCCAGCCAGCAAATTTCCTCATTGACGCGGCAACTGGAAAACCTGCAGTTACGTCAAACCGAGAGCGGCGTAGTCGTCACCCTGGGTGACGTATTGTTCGCCTCCGGCCAGGCCCAGCTGGTAGAAGGCGGGCGCTCCAGTCTCGAAGAGGTGGTCGACCTGCTGCAGACTGAGCCGGACAAGAAAATCCGTGTTGAGGGCCATACGGATTCGCGTGGCGATGCCGAGGCAAATTTACTCTTATCCCAACAGCGCGCCGAGGCGGTGCTCGAAGCACTGGTCAGTATGGGTGTTGCGAGTGACCGCATCACCGCGCTGGGTATGGGCGAAGATTTTCCAATCGCCAGCAACGATGATGAAGACGGACGTGCGCGTAACCGGCGGGTCGATGTGATCCTTCTGGATAACTGATTAAGGCAGGTTGGAAACGGGCCATAACCGTTGTCCACCGGTACCACGAAGGGCATTACGCGTAACAAATTACCCGGTTCAAATTTGTAACTTGCCAGAAACCAAACTTTGCGCTAATGTTAGGTTATCGCTATGGTAATTTCAGTATTCATAATCGGAGTTTCCGACTAATGGCGGCGAGAACCTCAGGTTTTTCGCTGCTCCTTTCTAATATTTGCTACACCCTCTCACACAACTGCTTATTTTCACTACCACCCGTTCCCGGGACGTTTGTCCGCGACCGGCTTGAACGTGTGGTCCATCCCGCACAGGAGTAAAACTATGTTCGAACACCATCAGGATCTACTACAAGTACTAATCAGGGAAAACGAAGACTTTCGTCGGAATTACAACCGGCACCAGGAACTTGACAAGCGAGTTACCGCAGCTGAACTGGGGACGGCCCCGATGGAAGATCTGGCATTGAATCGCCTGAAAAAAGAGAAGTTATGGCTCAAGGATAAACTGGCGGTGCTAATCAACGCTGCCCAGACCTGAAAAACTTTTCCAAATGCAATACAGTACGGTCGGGAATTTTCCCGACCGTTTTTTTTTACCCGGAGCAAACACCCTCATGCAAGTTTATGACTCAATACTCGATCTGATAGGCAACACCCCCGTCGTGCGCGTTAACCACCTGGACACGGGTCCGTGCAGCCTCTATATCAAACTCGAGAGTCAGAACCCGGGCGGTTCAATCAAAGACCGCATTGGTCTGCGAATGATTGAAGATGCGGAAAAGGCCGGACTGATCGGTCCTGGCGCGACACTGGTGGAAGGTACGGCTGGCAACACCGGCCTGGGGCTGGCGCTGGTTGCAGCGCAAAAAGGCTATCAGTTGATCCTGGTTATCCCGGATAAAATGAGCCGGGAAAAAATATCCAACCTCAAGGCCATGGGGGCACGGGTGGTACTGACACGCTCTGATGTGGCCAAGGGTCACCCCGAGTATTACCAGGACCTGGCGCAGTCGATGGCCAACGATATCGAGGGGGCGTTTTTTATCAACCAGTTTGGTAACCCGTCAAACCCGCTTGCCCACGAAGAGGTCACCGGCCCCGAGATCTGGGAGCAGATGGGCCATGATCTGGATGCCATCGTGCTCGGCGTCGGCTCCAGTGGAACCGTAACCGGCCTGTCGCGTTTTTTCGAAAAGGCCGCACCCGGCGTGGAAATCATCCTGGCCGACCCCGTCGGTTCGATCCTGGCGGAATATATCAATGACGGTGTTTTATCGGACAAGTCGGGCAGTTGGCTGGTTGAAGGTATCGGTGAAGATTTTCTGCCCAGCATCAGTGATTTTACACATGTTACGAAAGCCTATTCGATCAGCGATTCCGAAAGCATGCTGACCGGGCGTGAACTGTTGAACAAGGAAGGTATCCTGGGTGGTTCGTCGTCGGGCACCCTGGTGGCTGCCGCATTGAAATACTGCCGGGAACAGACTGAACACAAAAAAGTGCTGACCTTCGCCTGCGATACCGGCAACCGCTATCTTTCAAAAATGTACAACGACTTCTGGATGCGCGACCAGGGCTTTATACAGTCTAAACAGCATGGCGATTTACGCGACCTGATCGCGCGGCCGTTTGAATCAAATGACACCATAACGGTCGGACCGGACGAGCCATTGGCCAACGCCTACAGCCGCATGAAGCTTTACGATGTGTCGCAACTGCCGGTCATTGAAAACAGAAACATCGTTGGTTTTATCGACGAATCGGATATCCTGCTGGCCGTAGCGCAGAGCAATGATCGTTTCAACAAACCCGTAAAGACCGCCATGGTGACCGAGTTGGCGATGGTGGAGGTGAGCGATCCGATCGATAAACTGATGCCTATTTTCAACAAGGATTATGTAGCCATCGTGAAAGATGGTGAGCGCTTCCTGGGTCTGATCACCCGGGTGGACTTACTGAATTACCTGCGGCGAAAAGCTGATTATTGATTTAACACCTTACTCCTGGAATATCGAAATGAAACAACCGCCCAAACATCAGCTTGCCACCCGCGCCATCCATGCCGGGCAAGAGCCGGACCCATCGACCGGCGCCATCATGACACCGATCTACGCGACATCGACCTATGTGCAAAGAAGTCCGGGCGATCACCAGGGCTGGGAGTACTCACGCAGTCATAACCCGACACGCAGCGCCTACGAGCAATGCATCGCCGACCTGGAAAGCGGCAGTCGTGGTTTCGCGTTTGCATCCGGTATGGCTGCAACCGCGACCGTGCTGGAGTTGCTCGATTCCGGTGACCACGTGGTGGCCATCGATGACCTGTACGGTGGCAGTTTCAGGTTGTTCCACAATGTGCGTGAACGTTCCGCAGGCTTGAAATTCAGCTTCACCGCGATCGAAGATATCGAAGCGCTGAAGGCTGCGATGCGGCCGCAGACCCGCATGATATGGGTGGAAACACCGACCAACCCGATGCTGAAAATCGTTGATATTACGGCGGTTGCCGAGGTCGCGCGTCAACACGGCGTGCTGCTGGTGGTGGATAACACCTTTGCCTCGCCGATGCTGCAAAGACCATTGGAACTGGGCGCGGACATCGTGGTGCATTCCGCCACCAAGTTTCTGAACGGGCATTCGGACATGGTCGGCGGTGCCGCCGTGGTCGGGGACAATGCCGAACTCGCACAACGCTTGTGGTATCTGCAGAATTCCATTGGTGGCATCCAGGGGCCGTTCGACAGTTTCCTGGCGATGCGCGGTCTGAAAACGCTGGCTTTGAGGATGAAGGCGCACTGCGATAACGCGCTGCAGATCGCTCAGTGGCTGGAAGGGCACCCGGCGGTTGCGAGGACCATTTACCCGGGTCTGGAATCACACCCGCAACACGACCTCGCCATGGCGCAAATGGGCGGCAAGGGTGGTGGCATTGTCAGCATCGACTTGAAAGGCGGTCTGGCTGCTGCCAAAAAAATGCTGGAAGGCTGCCGTCTGTTCGCACTGGCCGAAAGCCTCGGTGGCGTGGAAAGCCTGATCAATCACCCCGCCATCATGACGCACGCGTCGGTACCACCGCAAAAACGCGCCGAGATCGGTATCACGGATTCACTGGTGCGTTTGTCGGTGGGTGTCGAGGATGTCAATGACCTGATTGCTGAACTGGACGCGGTTCTGCAAGATTCTTGATACTGTTCCTGTGGGGAACCGGGCCGGGTATCTACTACCTGGACACGCCATGAACCCATCCATGGGGGCTCGGACGCGACCTCCCTGTCGCTCACGGTCCTGGTAGTAGATACCCGGCCCAGTTCTGATGCAATGGTGGCATCGACTGGTGAAACCAATACTCTTTCATCAAATCATTAGCCCAGGAGGTGCAGGGTCTTGTTTTGGGACCGTGCGAGCCAGGAGTCGAGCTCGCGCCCCCATGGAGGGGTTCATGGTATGTCCTGAAACAAGACCCTGCACCTCCTGGGCGGTCCCAACGGGAGCCAAGTGCCTTTCGAGCGAACGTGTGCTGCTGTATGAAAAAGGTTACAGATAGGGTGAATGAAGCTAATTTGCTCTGATTCTAGGATTGAAGCTCAGGCAGGTTTCTAAATAGCTCCAGTGCTTCCGGGTTGGCCAGCGCGTCGGTGTTTTTGACCGGCTGGTTGTGAACGATGTTTCTGACCGCCAGTTCAACGATCTTGCCACTCACTGTCCGCGGTATGTCGCTGACCTGGACAATGCGTGCGGGTACATGCCTGGGCGTGGTGTTCTCGCGTATGACCT
>DATCZY010000512.1:0-6204 GCA_036525655.1 Lysobacterales bacterium
TCGAACAGGTAAGCCATTCTTACGTAAATTGAACCATACTCCTTCAGATAGGCCTCGATCTGTTTCTTATCGGCGGCCCGGAGGTCGACGGTATTGGAGTCTGACAGTTTTCCGCTGATGACTTGCTTGATTTGCTTCACATTGCCGAGGTTATAAATCGCTCCGTTGTAAACAACCGTTTTGTCGTTGTTGTATACCTTGGCGCTTGAAATACAACCGGACAGCAGCAGCATCGATAAAACGGATGCGATCAATACGAGCGTGCGGCCCAACCGGTTACCTATCTTTGTGGAATTTGTAGCGTTGAACATTTTGTTCTCCTGATTACTAAAATGTAGTGATTGTGAGAGTTTGCTTTAAGCATTTTCTGCTTTTTGGTAATTCGTATAGCGCCTCGAATTAAAGCCTTTCCTTTAGTGGCATGGCGTATGCACGAAAAAGCGGTTTTTACCGGCGGTATCCTCTTGCTTCTGCCCTAAACATCTGGGCGAATGATAGCAGCATTTTCCCTTTGGTATGAAGTGCGCCGTGTTGCCAGTAATGTCGCGCGACCAGGGGAGTTCTGCCATTTCCGCCGCCGCTGCGATGGGTTGAAGAAAAGCCGGACGCACTGCTTACAATTGCTATACCGTTGCTGCTTTCATATAGTTCAGTATCCGTATGCCAGCAGAGGTGACGATATGAAATCTATGCCAGAATCCACGCCGGATAAGGACTTTATCAGGGATTTTGAGGCGGCAGGTGTCGTGGACTTTCTCGATACCTGCAGTCGGGTAAAAGGATCATGTGGATTAATTTCAGGGCCGGCGTGGCGAGGGGGTTCGGGGTTTCGGGTGGTATGACGGTGGTTTTGGGTTCTTACTGCGCTTGTGGACCTGCCGCTGATCGGGGAGTATTTTGGAGATGTCAAGGACTACGTGACTGCATATGCCGAGAATAAAAATTACAAGGAAGACTTTGCAGAGATGAATAAATTGCTTCGTGACATCAATGAAAACATGCAGAATGACTCCATTGCGGAGCAATCACCGTAACAATAATGATTTAAGGTCCCTTGTTGTTGCTTCTATGTTCATGGCCAGGTTTTTTGTGAGGTTTGATCGATTCAATTCTATAATGATTATCATTTCAATCAAACCAAGCGCATGATTTAGCCTATAATCGCGTACTTTCAAAATTTACAAGCAGGTCAATACATGCAGATTCGTCGTACCAAGATCATTGCCACTTTGGGCCCCGCCACAGATTCCCCGGATGTCCTGCGAGCCGTTATCGAAGCGGGGGCTGATATTCTGCGCATCAATCTTTCACACGGTACGCATCAGGACCAGGCGGCAAGGGCCGCACAGGTCAGGGCGGTAGCACAGGATTTGAACAAGGAGGTCGCGATCCTTGCAGACCTCCGTGGCCCCAAGATCCGTATTGAGAGATTTGCCGGCGGTTCGATTGTGCTTAAGGCCGGCGATGTTTTTACACTGGACGCTTCGGACGAGCCGGCTCCCGGCACCCAATCCAGGGTTGGTGTTACCTACAAGGGCCTGGCCGATGATGTTTCAACGGGTGACCTTCTGTTACTCGATGACGGTCTGTTGACCATGCGCGTCCTTGAAGTCAAAGCCAGGGATATCATCTGCAAGGTCGAAACCGGTGGTGTACTGGGAGACCGCAAGGGTATCAACGTGCAGGGCGGCGGGCTTTCACTGCCCGGCATTGCCCAGCATGATATAGAGGATATTCCGAGGGCAGCGGCCATGGGTGCAGACTACCTGGCGGTTTCTTTCCCGCGAAATGCAGATGATATGCACGAGGCGCGCCGCCGATTACGTGAAGCGGGAAGCGATGCCCACCTGGTGGCGAAAATCGAGCGCACTGAAGCCATCACGAACCTGGAAGAAATAATTGCCGCTTCCGATGCGATATTGATTGCCCGCGGCGACCTGGGTGTAGAAATTGGCGATGCCGAACTGCCCGGTCTGCAAAAACGTATTACAAGCAAATCGCTGGAGCAGAATCGCCTGGTCATAACGGCCACACAGATGATGCAGTCCATGGTGGAAAGCCCCATACCCACGCGTGCCGAAGTGCTGGACGTTGCCAATTCCGTGTTCGATGGCACCGATGCTGTGATGTTGTCGGCAGAGACAGCCGTGGGGCGTCATCCGCAAATGGTTGTCGAAGCCATGAACCGGATTTGCCTGGGAGCCGAGAGGCACGATGATACCCGGGTCAGCACCGCCCAGTTGAACGTCCAGTTTCAACGTATCGACCAGGCCATCGCGATGGCGGCCATGTACATGGCAACCAATGTTTCAGTCCAGGCGATTGTCGCATTGACGGAATCAGGGTCGACCGCGCAATGGTTGTCGCGGGTCCGTTCCGGGGTGCCGATTTATGCCTTGTCACCGTTGCGTGACAGTCTCCGTCGCATGGCGCTGTATCGCGGTGTATACCCGGTTGCACATGACATCCCCAGTACAGATGTGGAAGTGACATTGAGCGAAGGCGTGCGACTGCTGGTGAAGCAGGGTCGCATCAGGGTCGGCGACCGGATTATCCTGACGATGGGTCAACATACCCATAATGAGGGCGGTACCAATTCGTTGCGACTGGTGCAGGTGGGGGAAGACGGTTATCTGAAAAATAACCCTTCACTGGATAACCAATAACGATAGCGTGGCCGGATGAAACACGCTGAAGAATGGTTTTGAGTTTCCATAGCCAGTAAAATGATCGCTTTCCGGGAGATACTGCCCAAATGGACCGACTGACTGCAACCGGCCATTACGAATCTTCACTTGGACAGCATTAATCATTAACCCACGGTATGGAACTGTCCCCGGTTTTCAACCGGACAACAGCGTCTATACTTCTTAAAGAAGAATTCCATGAACGACAAAATGAAACAAAACGCGCTTGACTACCACCGCTATCCGACACCAGGTAAGATCAGGATCGTACCCACCAAGGCGCTGACCACCCAGGAAGACCTTGGCTTGGCGTATTCACCGGGCGTGGCATACCCCTGTGAGCTGATCGCAAAAGACCCGTCCGAGGCCAGTAACATGACCGCGCGCGGTAACCTGGTGGCGGTCATCACCAACGGTACGGCGGTCCTGGGTTTGGGCGACATCGGCCCATTGGCTGGCAAACCGGTCATGGAAGGCAAGGGGGTTTTGTTCAAAAAATTCGCCGATATCGATGTTTTCGATATCGAGATCGATGAAAAAGACACCGATAAACTGGTTGATATTATTGCATCGCTGGAACCGACCTTTGGCGGCATCAACCTCGAGGACATCAAGGCGCCGGAATGTTTTGAAGTGGAGGCCAGGCTCAAAGAGCGTCTCTCTATTCCGGTATTCCATGATGATCAGCATGGCACGGCGATCATTACGGCCGCCGCTGCGATCAACGCGCTGTTGATCGTCAATAAAAAGATTGAAAATGTCAGGCTGGTGGCTTCGGGCGCCGGGGCGGCCGGTATGGCCTGTCTCGATTTGCTCGTCAACCTGGGCCTGAAAAAAGAAAACGTACTGGTGATCGATCGCAGTGGCGTGATTTATAAAAGTCGTGAAAAGCTCTCCGGAAGAAAACTCGATTATGCACGCGACACGGATAAACGTACGCTTACGGAGGCGATGCATGGCGCAGACGTGTTCTTGGGTGTTTCCACTGCCGGGGTACTTACCGCCGAGATGGTCAAGACCATGGCGGATCAGCCCATCATTATGGCGCTGGCCAACCCCACACCGGAAATCATGCCTGAGGTTGCCATCGCCGCCCGCCCGGACGCGATTATCGCGACGGGCCGTTCGGATTATCCCAACCAGGTCAATAATGTATTGTGCTTTCCATATATATTCCGCGGTGCGCTGGATGTTGGCGCCACCACGATCAATGCAGAAATGCAGATGGCCTGCGTGCTGGCGCTGGCCGAGCTCACCCGTCTCGAGGCCAGCGATGTCAGCACCGCGGCTTACGGCGGCAAGCCCTTAAGTTTCGGACCTGATTATTTGATCCCGAAACCTTTTGACCCACGCCTGCTCGTTCACCTGGCACCGGCCACGGCCAAGGCAGCGATGGATAGCGGGGTAGCCACCCGGCCGATCGAGGATCTGGATGCTTACCGGGAAAAACTGACGCAGTTCCTATGGCGAACAGGCTTGGTGATGAAACCGGTTTTTGATGCCGCAAAGAGCGATCCCAAACGGGTGGCTTTTGCAGAGGGTGAAGAGGAGGTCGTGTTACGCGCCGTGCAGTCGGTCGTGGATGAAGGCGTCGCGAGACCCATACTCATCGGCCGTCCGTTCGTGATCGAGGACCGTATCAAAAAGCTGGGCCTGAGATTGGTTGCCGGAAAGGATTTCGATCTCATCAACCCGGAATCCGACCCCCGTTTCTGGGATTACTGGACCACGTTCCACGCCCTGATGGAGCGCAAGGGTGTTTCTCCCAGCGCGGCCAAAGACATCCTGCGCACACGTACCACGGTGATCGCGGCGATCGCGGTCTACCGGGGTGATGCGGATGCACTGATCACGGGTGTGGTGGGAAGGTATGACACGAAGCTGGCTTTTTTGCGGGATGTTTTAGGTCCGAAGCAGGGTCGCCAAACGGCGGCTGCGCTTAACCTGTTAACCACCGAGAAGGGCGTTTACTTTATTTGCGATACCTATGTTAACCCTGATCCGAGCGCTGAGGAGATTGCTGAAATAACCTTGCTGGCAGCCGAAAGGGTGCGTATGTTCGGTGTTGAACCGAGGGTGGCCTTGCTTTCGCATTCCTCTTTCGGCAGCCATGCCGATGCAAGCTCATGTAAGATGCGCCTGGCGACCGAGTTGATATCGAAGCTGGCTCCCGATTTGGAGGTCGAAGGCGAAATGTCGGCGGATATGGCGCTCTCAAACAGTTATCGTAACCAGGAATTCCCCAACTCGAGATTGCGTCATCCGGCAAACCTTCTGGTCATGCCGAATCTCGATTCGGCTCACATCGCGTTCAATTTTGCGCGTATCGTCAGCGATGGGGTAACGATAGGACCGATGTTGATGGGTCTGGATTACCCGGCTCACATATTAACGCCGGCGGCATCCGTAAGACGGGTGGTCAACATGACCGCTTTTTCAGTGGTCGAAGCACAAATACGTGAAAGAAAAAATCTTAAAGTACACGAGGCATAGTGAATGAACGACAAGTCGTCTTTGCAGGCGCAGGATACGGATCCTGTAGAATCAAGTGAATGGTTGGAGGCGTTGCAGGCGGTCATCGAACGTGAAGGGCCCGAGCGCGCGCACTACCTGCTGGAGCGGATGGTCGATTATACCCGCCGCTCCGGTGGCCACCTGCCCTATGATGCGACGACTGCCTACGTCAACACGATACCACCCCATCAGAGCGCCAAGTTGCCTGGTGACTATGAAATCGAGCGGCGCATCCGGGCTCTGACGCGCTGGAATGCCCTGGCCATGGTTTTACGTGCCGGCAAACGGGGCGGAGAACTGGGTGGACACATCGCCAGTTTTGCGTCTGCGGCTTCCCTCTACGATGTCGGTTTCAATCATTTCTTTCGCGGTCCTGACCACGAGGCAGGCAGCGACCTGGTCTATATACAGGGGCATTCGTCGCCCGGAATTTACGCTCGGGCGTTTCTGGAAGGGCGTCTGAGTGCCGAGCAGATGGATAACTTTCGCCAGGAGGTTGACGGCCATGGTCTTAGCTCCTATCCGCACCCGTGGCTGATGCCGGATTTCTGGCAACTGCCGACGGTTTCGATGGGGCTTGGCCCGATCATGGCGATTTACCAGGCGCGTTTTCTCAAGTACCTGCACAACCGCGGTATTGCGGATACGTCGCAACGCAAAGTGTGGTGTTACCTGGGCGATGGTGAAACCGATGAGCCGGAATCACTCGGCTCTATCTCGCTGGCCGGTCGCGAGGGTCTGGATAACCTGGTTTTCGTGGTTAACTGCAACCTGCAGCGGCTCGACGGACCGGTACGCGGCAACGGAAAAATCATCCAGGAACTCGAAGGCGTTTTCCGTGGCGCAGGCTGGAACGTGATCAAGCTCATCTGGGGTTCAAAATGGGATGCGCTGCTGGCCAAGGATAAAGATGGCCTGCTGCGTAAGCGCATGGACGAAGTGCTGGACGGCGAATACCAGAATTACAAGGCCAAGGGCGGCGCTTACACGCGCGAATATTTCT
>DATCZY010000513.1:0-10618 GCA_036525655.1 Lysobacterales bacterium
GCCACTTGACCTGGCTGTCCGTATAGATGTGATAAGCCGGCCTGACCAGGTTGGGGTCATCCAGGGAGGTGATACTCAAGGTCAGGTAATCAGGGTATTGCGTACTGCGATAGGTCAGGGTCGAACCACACCCGGGGCAGAATCCGCGCCGTATGTATTCGGAAGAGTGATATTCACGGGGCTCACCGGCGGTCCACCGCACCTGCTCCTTTTTAAAATCCATCCAGGCTGCAACAGGTGCGCCGGTCGTTCTCTGGCAATCACGACAGTGACAGTAATCAGCGTCAAACGGCGTTCCCGAAACCTCGTACCTGATCGCCCCGCAATGACATCCACCTTTCATATGTGCTTCAACCTCCCTGGTTTACCGGGCCTGATACCTGCCTGGAAGCGCAACCTGAACCATCGGTAAGCGAATCTGCTTTTCACAAAATTTCCGTTTCACGTCAGTGATGATGCCCCTGCTCCACAGCCGGGCCGAACCCGGGGAAACGGGTCTTTGCGTAAAGTGAATGACACGCTGCACAACTTTCGACCAGGCGTGAATAATGGTAGCTGGCGAGTTCAAAATCACGGGCCCCGGCTGCCTGTGCCAGTTCACCCGCGCGGGCGTGAAATTCTGCATCGAGCAGTTTGAATCTCTCCGGCAAAGCCGACTCCAGTATCTCTGACTGCTCGGCACTCAGCGCCCTGGCCATGATGTAGCTTGAACGGATGGCCTCACCGGTTTGCGCCAACGTGTCCCAATCCGCCTGCGCGATGGCCACCGGGATTTTTTGCACGCCGATGGTTATCTCCCGCATTTCAGCCTGCAGAAGCCCCATCAGATCAGGCGGGAGCGCAAGGGTTTCCCCGTGGGCTTCACCCTCTCCTGCCCGGGTGGCAGCAGATGCGATCAGCAGGCTGAAAAATAGGGTGCAGACGGTGAGGATTCGGTTCATATGGCCACTTCCAGGTTTTTACTCGTTGTCAATATTAAGCGTCACGGTTTTATCTATCAAATCCGGTTGGCAGACAGTGTGCGCCACGCGGTTTGGCCGGGTCAACTTCACGGCCGGAAAACGTAAGGCCAACGATATTTATTTCCGGGCAAATTGTTGTCGTCGATACGACGTGACACAATGAGCGCAACTCAATTTCGATCACCAAACCATGCTGAGCTACCGTCACGCTTTCCACGCAGGTAATCATGCCGATGTGCTCAAGCACTTCATCGAACTGCAGTTGTTACGCCACCTGGCGCGCAAGGACAAGCCATTCTGGTACATCGATACCCACGCTGGCGCGGGCGTTTATGCGCTGGACAGCGGTTACGCTTTGCAGAATGCGGAATATGAAACTGGCATCTCGCGTCTGTGGGACCGCGATGACCTGCCACCACCGTTGGCGGAATACGTGCAACTGGTACGGGACATCAACCCCGATGGCTGCTTGAAGCTGTACCCGGGCTCACCGATGGTGGCAGCGAAAATCCTGCGCGCGCAGGACCGCATGCGCCTGTTTGAAATGCACCCCGCCGACAGTGTCCTGTTGCAGAAAAATTTCAGCACGCGGGGTGCGCGGGTGTTGATACAAACATCCGATGGGTTCATGGCGCTGAGAGCGCTGTTACCGCCGCCGCCCAAACGCGCACTGGTGTTCATCGACCCCCCTTATGAGGACAAACAGGATTACCGGCGTGTCGTATCCGCGTTGGGAGAAGGGCTGAAACGCTTTGCGACGGGTATGTATGCGCTCTGGTATCCGCAGTTGGCGCGGCCTGAATCGGACCGGTTACCCGCACAACTCAAATCGTTGCCGGCCAACAGTTGGCTGCACGTCACGCTCAGCGTGTGTGGACCAGGCGAAGGTGCCCCGGGGATGCGTGGCAGTGGCATGTTCGTGCTCAATCCGCCGTGGGGATTGCGCGAAACCCTGCAACAGGTCATGCCTTACCTGACCGTTAACCTCGGCCAGGACGAGCATGCGGATTTTGTCCTGGAATACCACGAAAAACACGGACAACCTGACGCCGATACCCGACCGGCCATGTAGCGGTCAAACCCTGGCGGTTTGACCACCAGGGTTCTTTTCATGATTGCCCGGATACCTGATACCGATATTGCCGGGCCTAAAGGCTATTCGCTCGAACTGTTATTCGTCTGAGCGGTCTTCAACTTCTCGATATCCGCCGCGCTGAGGACCGGACGGTCAACCTTGATCGTCAACTTGTCGAGCTTGGCGGTCAACGTGAACGGCGGCGTGTAATCCGCATCGTTCACACCGGTCAGCGTGTCGGAACCGATATCGAAGGCTTCATCCCACTGCAGCATCATCGGCATTGTTTTTTCCATCCGCTGGGTATCGACGACCTTGCCGTCCACCGACAGCGTACCGTTGCCTGGCTGGGCGAGACCGCTCATGTTGTTAAACGCGAGCGTGCCGGCTCCGAGACCCTCGTATTTGAAATCAAATACGATGCTGTGTTTGCCGGGTGCGAGCGCTTCCTGTCCCGCCCACCTGATACGCTGCAGGTCCACGATATTCCACAGGAACACCGGCTTGCCCTCGAGCAGGTAGAAACCGTAGCCGCCAAAACGTCCGCCAGAGGTCAGGATCACACCCTCTGCACCACCTTCGGGCACTTCGATATCCGCCGTGATTGTATAGGAGGCGTTGAGCAGGGACGGTGAATCGCCCTGCGGCAAACCTGTCATCGGCAGGGTGTAAACAAACTCCGAACGCCCGGCGGTAATATTCGGCCGCGGCGCCACCAGGCGACCGGCCACCGAGGCATCCATTGGGAAGACTTGGTACTTCTTCGCTTCGGCGATGAACAGCTGCTTCATCTCCTTGACCTTTTCCGGATGCTGATCGGCGATGTTTTGCGACTGGCTGAAGTCAGTGTTCAGGTCGTAAAGCTCGAGTACCTGGTTGTTGAGCGGGTCGGTATTGGCGGCGCCGAAAGCCTCCCACGGCGCACGGTTGACCTTGGTGCTGAGCAGCCAGCCTTCGTCGTAGAGCGCCCATTGGCCCATCATTTCGAAGTACTGGATTTTATGCCGTGACGGCGTGGTGGCGTTTTCCTTGTCGAAGGTGTAAGCAAAGCTGGTTCCTTCGATCGGGGCCTGCTTGATGCCGTCAACCGTTTCCGGTGCAGGAATACCGGTCACTTCGAGAATGGTCGGCACAACGTCGATAATGTGCATGAATTGCTCACGCAAACCGCCCTTGTCCTTGATGCGCGCCGGCCATGAAACCGCCATGGCCTGCCGGATGCCGCCGAGTTTCGAGGCGTTTTGCTTGAACCAGGTGAAGGGCGTATCAAAGGCCCAGGACCAGCCTGCAGACATGTGGTTGTAGGTTTCCTCGGTGCCCCAGGCGTCATACCACTTCATCTGGGTCTCGACCGGCATCATGTTGATACCATTGAAGAAAGCGACCTCGTTGGGCGTGCCCATCGGGCCGCCCTCGGCGCTGGTGCCGTTGTCGCCGTTGATATAGATAATCAGCGTGTCGTCCAGCTTGCCCATATCCTCGATGGTCTGGATGACGCGGCCGATCTCGTGATCGTTATAGGCTGCATAGGCGGCAAAAATTTCCACCTGCCTGATGAAGAGTTTCTGTTCCTCTGCCGTCAGGTCTTCCCAGTTCTTCAGCACGTCCGTCGGCCAGGGCTCCAACTGCGTATCGGGGGGGATGACACCGAGTTTTTTCTGGTTCTCGAAAATCTGCTCGCGCAGCTTGTTCCAGCCCTGATCAAACAGGTGCATGGCCTGGATCTTATCCACCCATTCCTTGGTCGGGTGATGGGGCGCATGCGTGGCGCCGGGAGCGTACTTGACGAAGAACTTCTTGCTCGGACTGATCTGATTCATGCGATTCAGATATTCGATGGCGTCGTCTGCCATGCCGGTGGTCAGGTTCCAGCCCGGCTTGCCTTCAAAGGGATAGATCTGCGTGGTGTTGCGGAACAGGTTCGGTTGCCACTGGTTGGCATCACCACCGACGAAACCGTAGAAGTACTCAAAACCCAGACCCGTTGGCCAGCGGTCAAACGGTCCGACCTGGCTGGCGGTAAACGACGGGGTGTTATGGTCTTTGCCAAACCATGACGTGGCATAACCATTATCGAGCAGGATCCGCCCGATGGTGGCCTTGTCCTCGGCGATGATGCTGTTATAGCCGGGGAAGCCCGTGGCCTGTTCGGAAATGACACCAAACCCGGCCGAGTGATGATTGCGGCCGGTTATGAGCGCGGCGCGCGTCGGCGAACACAGCGCGGTGGAGTGGATATTGTTGTAACGCAGACCGCTCTGGGCAACACGATCCATCGCCGGCGTCGGGATGACACCACCGAAAGTACTTGGTACACCAAAGCCCGCATCATCCGTGATGATCAGCAGGATGTTGGGTGCATCTTTTGGCGGTACGATGCGCGGGGCCCACCACGCTTTCGATTGCAGGGCATCATCCTTTATCTCGCCACCGAACGCCGGTTCGGGCGCGGGTAGCTGTTTGCCGCTGATGGTGGTCGTGGCGCTTGCCGAACCCAGCTCGCCGGTAACAACCTGGGCGAAAGCCAGTGGACCGGTCAACAGGCACAGCACAGCAACCAGACACATCGTTCGTCTGGACCATGTTTTCGTTTTCATACTGCATTTCCTCCTACAGCAAATCGGGGATATTTCCAATGGGGAGGACAAAGAGAAAAGCAGCCACGACCCATTGGTCATAGATGACTGGTATTTTTGACTATTTTGAACCTTTTATAGCCGCGCGAAATGACCTGTATCAACCAATCAGATAGTCTGAATAACACCATGTGGCGAGTAAGGTTGCCAATAAAGAATGTTGTGCTGTGAATCTGGTTGGTATCAGAATAAAATGAGGCTCAACCTGAACAACTTCCAAATTTCCCAGGAGAGGTAAAATAATGCGTAAATTCTTCATTCCAATGTGCCTGTCGATGTTTATGACATCAGCGGCGATGGCTGCCGGCGTTATCGTGTACCCGGCAGGGGGCCAGAGCCCGGAACAACAGAAAAAGGACCAGGGGGAGTGTGTGTCCTGGGCGTCAGAGCAAACCGGATTCGACCCGACGGCGCCCATGCAGGCTACCTCCGCACCACCACCCCAGCAAGCGCCGACCACCAGCGCGGGGAAGGGAATGATGCGTGGCGCTTTGGGCGGACTGGTCGTAGGTGCAATTGCCGGTGACGCCGGCAAGGGTGCCGCCATCGGCGCAGGCACCGGCGCACTGGTCGGCGGCGTTCGTAAACATGAACAGGTCCAGAATTCCTACGCGCAACAGGACGCCTGGGCCCAACAACAGGCTGAACAGTACCAGCAGTTACAGAACGATTTTAACCGTGCTTACGCTACGTGCCTGCAAGGCCGCGGCTATACCGTTAACTGACAGAGGTGTGATGATGAATAAACAAACAGTTTTCACAACTGCGGTATTTTTGCTGGCTACGTCCTTACCGCTTGCGGCTACAGCTGACGATTTTGACGGGTCCATACCATTGACCTGCGCGTCCATCTACTCCGCGGAATGCAATGCGGCTGATCAAACCTGTATTACCGGGGCGCCATGGGCGATCAATTTTCCTGTATTCATTAAAATTGACTTCGATGCAAAGGTGGCTTCAACCACCAAGCTGCATGAGGTTCCCCGTCAATCACCTATAAGCAGCGTTAACAAGCTGGAAAACGGGCACTTGTCTCTCCAGGGTATCGATGCCGACTATGCATGGAGCATGTTGATTGCCCAGGAAACCGGCAGCATGACCCTGAGCCTCTCGGCCGAAGACATGGGCTATCTTATTTTTGGCGCCTGTCACCCGAATTAGTCGATATCGGTTGTTCAGCATATAGCCGTATTGACACGGTAAAGAAGCTTTCACCAGGGGATGTTTGAACCATCCCAGTTGACGAAGCGACCGCTGTCCATTGGCGAACCCGCGCAGACAACCTTGAGTACGCGCGCAGCGGTCTGTTCCACCGAATACAGCTTGCCGGGTTCTACATTGGCCTGGAATGGCCGCGACAGGCCGGTGTCGGTGGTGCCGGGGTGGATGGCCGTTACGCACAACTCCGGATGGGTGCGCCGGCATTCAATGGCGAGTGTGCGCATGAACTGGTTCAGTGCCGCCTTGGAGGCACGGTAGCCATACCAGCCACCGAGTCGGTTATCACCGATACTTCCAACCATTGCAGAAAGAACGGCAAAGTGCGCCGCCTGGCGCTTCGGCATCAACGGGATCAGCGCGCGCGCCATCATCAGCGGCGCAATGCTGTTGACTGCAAATAGTCTTTGCAAGGCATCCGCTTCGCATTGCCGCAGGGATTTTTCAGGCTGTACCCCGTTTTCATGCAGGATACCCGCGCAGTGTATGACCAGTTCGGGACTTACACCGGCAGACTCAATGGCGGTGGCCACCTGTTCAATCGAACCCTGGTCAGTTGCTTCCAGTCGGAAAAGCCGCAGGCGCGAATCATCGATACCCGCAAGCGCTTCAACCGAGTCCGCCGAACGATACGTTGCCATTATCCGCGTCATGGCCGGGTCATCCAGCAATGCGCGTGTCATGGCCAGACCGATGCCGCGGTTTGCACCGATGACCAGCGCTGTCGTCAGCACGCTCATAAATTTACGCCTGTTCGGCCAAGTTGATTTGCTTGTTGGCGGATAAGGCCGCAAGCGCGCGTTCGCGGCCGGCCTGGTGTGCGATGACAGGTTTGGGATAGTCTTTGCCGAGCCGGATTCCGGCCTGTTGCAAAACGGCGGCGGGTGCTTCCCATGGCTGGTGTATATACCGGGCCGGAAGTTTTTTGAGCTCGGGCACCCAGGTGCTGACATACACACCGTCCGGATCAAATTTTTCGCCCTGCAGGATCGGGTTGAAGATGCGGAAATAAGGCGCGGCGTCCGCGCCGCAGCCGGCGGTCCATTGCCAGCCCATGGTGTTGCTGGCGAGGTCCGCGTCCACCAGCGTGTCCCAGAACCACGCTGCACCGGCCTGCCAGGGCTGCAACAGGTGCTTGACCAGGAACGAGGCGGCGATCATGCGCACGCGGTTGTGCATCCAGCCGGTTTTCCACAGTTGCCGCATTCCCGCGTCAACGATGGGGTACCCGGTCAGCCCGGACTGCCAGGCTTCGAGATAAACCCCGTCGGGTTGCCACGGGAAATGGCTGTAAGCCTGGTTCAATGGTTGCTCGGGGGTATCGGGAAAATGGTAGAGCAGGTGGTAGGCAAATTCCCGCCAGGCGATTTCGCTGAGAAACGTATAGCCGCCCGCGCCGTCGGCTGCGCCGGTTTGCTGCACCGCCTGCCATACCTCGCGCGGCCCGAGCTGACCCCAGTGCAGGTAGGGCGAGAGCTTCGAAGTGCCCTCAACACCCGGCAGGTCACGGCCGGTTTTGTAAGACCCGACCCGGTCAAAGATAAAGGTTTGCAGGGCGGTTTCGGCACCTTTTCTGCTCGGGTCCCAGTGGTGGTAAAAATCCTTGTCCCAGTGAATAGACGGCAGCAGACCGAGGCTTTCCAAAGATTCACTTTCGGCTGCTGAAACCGGGGGGATCAATAAATCTTCAGCTACGTGAACGGGCATTTCAACCGGCAGGCTGCGTAAGTGCTTCCAAAACGGTGTGAAGACGCGGAACGGCTTGCCCGACTGGTTCCTGATCTGCTCGGGTTCAAACAGCAGGGACCCGTTAAAACTCTGAACGTGGACGCCCTGTTGCTTCAACCTTTGCTTGATGGCCGTGTCACGTTCAACGATCGCCGGCTCGTAGCGGCGGTTCCAGAAAACCGAACTCACATGGTACTCGTCAGCCAACGCGCGCAACACATCCTGGCTTTTGCCGCGCCGGATAACCAATGGCACACCGAATACTGCAAGCTCATCCGCGAGGCTGGAGAGCGCATGGTGCAGCCACCACTTTGACGCGCCACCCGGTGACCACGGGGCTTCTTCTTCCGGTGCAAATATAAAGAGTGCAATAACCGGCAAGCCGGCGCTTGCTGCAGCGGCCAGTGCCGGATTATCTTGAATACGCAGGTCCTGACGGAACCATACGAGGCTGTGTTCGGACATGCCGTTATATTCCTATTTGTGCCAAAGTGGTAACTTCCCGGAACGCGGGCTTCGCGACACCCGCATCAAGATCAACTTCCGGATCAAACCTGTTCATCGAATCATTCTATAGGTCTTGTATAATTATTGCAGATCGGACTCCGGGCCGCTTTTCACTCTACCTGCATGATTTACAGGGCCGTGTGGTGTGTTCTTAAAAATTTAACCTTAAGTATTTCTATAATGTAAATTTTATGTACAATTATTTCAAGCTAAATATAGAGCTAAAGGGCATATTGGCGCGATAACATAAATTTGCGTATAGTAATCGTACAAATATAGCCACCTGTGAGCATCTGGAAAAAGAAAAATGGCAACCCAAAGCGGAACCGATACTTCAGAAAAACTTTACACGATAGGCACCGTTTCACGGCTGACCGGTGTGGGCGCCATTACGCTGCGCGCCTGGGAACGCCGCTACGAACTGATTCATCCGGTACGCAAAGACAGCGGACACCGCCTGTATACACGTAAAAACATCGACCAGATCAACCGCATCACGGCGCTGACCGACCAGGGCATGCGCATCAGCCAGATTACGCCAGACATGCTGGAGCACGAGCCGACAGCCGACGCGATGGAGGACAGCGCTGCCGGCCTGTGGAATTCGTATCTGCAGAACATGATCGAAGCCATCATCGCGTTCGACGAGGCCCGGCTGGAAGAAACCTACAACGAGGTGCTGTCGCTTTACCCCATCGAACTGGTCACCCGGCTCTTGCTCAAACCCCTGCTGATCGAACTGGGCCTGCGCTGGGAAACCAATCAGAGGGGTGTCGCCGAGGAACATTTTTTTGCCTTCTACCTGCGCAACAAGCTCGGCGCCCGTTTTCACCACCGCCCGCGCAACGACGGCGGACGGCGGTTGTTACTCGCGTGTCTGCCGGGCGAGCACCACGAGATCGCCCTGCTCTTGTTTGCACTGGCGGCCAACGAGCAGGGATTCCGCCTGCTCACACTCGGCGCCAATATGCCGATGCATGAGCTGGCGCGCGTGGCGGTCAAAACGAAATCCGACGCGATCGTGCTCTCGGGCGCCGTGCAGCCGGAAGAATCCGTTCTGAACCGTGACCTGCCGCAACTCGTCAAGGCGGTTTCCATACCCGTATTCGTGGGCGGACAGGCATCGGTATTTGCGGCCGATGCCATCGGCAAGACCGGCGCCGAAGCACTGGGTCAGGATATGGAGCTGGGCTTGCGCCGGCTCAATGCCCGGCTGGGCTAAACTCCGAAGCCTCCACCCGGGCCAATTCACCCGCCTAGGCTAAACCCGCTGCCAGAGACCGGGCCAATTTACCCGGTCAGTCATATATGCCCGGTAACGCGTCTTCAGGGATTCAGAAATTCGGCCCGCGTGTGAATGTTTTCCTTGAAACACCCACCCAGCGCCGTGGTGCTGGTCTGCGAGTTGGAGTCCATCACGCCACGTGACTTCACGCAGTAGTGCGTGGCATCGATGCTCACGGCTACATTGTCCGTTCCCAGCAGCGCCTGCAGCGCAACCAGGATCTGCTGGGTCAGACGCTCCTGTACCTGCGGTCGCTGGGCAAAGAAACGCACGATGCGGTTGATCTTGGACAATCCGATAATCCGGTCCTTCGGGATGTACGCAACCTTGGCGACACCGTCGATCGTGACGAAATGGTGCTCGCAGGTACTGGTCAGATCGATGTTGCGGATTTTGACCATTTCGTTGGCGCCCATCTTGTTATCGATCAGCGACAGTTTCGGAAAGTGGCGGTAATCGAGCCCCGAGAAAATCTCGCGGACGTACATCTTCGAAATCCGGTGCGGTGTTTCTGCCAGGCTGTCATCTTTCAGGTCCAGGCCCAGCGTCTCGATGACTTCGGTCATCAATTCCCTGATGCGCTCATACTTTTGCTGTTCGCTGAGGCCGGTTTCGATCATCGGGGTTTCAAGGCCGCGCTCGATCAGCGTATTACGCACCAGGATGGCTTCCGGGCTGAGTCCGTCCTGCGCTTGAACGGCCGTACGGTTGAGGTAGATGGGATTGACACTCATGATATGGCCTCCAGGCGCCTGGGTTGATTGGGTTTTTCAGCGCGGTATTCGAGCGCCAGCGACACGGAATCTGCAAAACGCAGGGCGTGAGGCTTGTCTATCGAGACACGCGCGTGATTGATGTCAGGATGATCACTGCATATGTCCAACACATCGGCGACCAGTTTTTCCAGCAGCAGAAAGCGACCGCCCTCGACGTATTCAATCACTCGCTTGGTGACTACCTTGTAATTCAGGGCGCCTTCAACCTGGTCCCGAAGAACGGACTCCGCGAGCGTGTAGTTGATCTCGATGTTGATCACGATATCCTGCTGCTTTTGCATTTCCTCGGGATTAAAACCGATGAATGTGCGCAGGCGCAGGTTACGGATATTGATGGTGGCATCGGTCGACACCCTGCGTTGGCTGGCAAATGCGGCCTGGCTGTTCATATTAGCTCCTGAAAAAAAGACCGCCCCTTGACGAGGCGGTCT
>DATCZY010000514.1:0-8242 GCA_036525655.1 Lysobacterales bacterium
ACAATGAGGGTCCCCGAACGGATAATTCGCACCCCCTTGCGAGACTCACGAGCCGCGTGGGGAGGGGTGCGCCCGTAGCTCAGCTGGATAGAGTACCCGGCTACGAACCGGGCGGTCGGGAGTTCGAATCTCTCCGGGCGCGCCATTATTTAGCTAGCCCCGTAAGGGGCTTTGCACCTCGCTCAATACCGGAGAGTTCGAACGGTAAGAGTTCGACAAATTCGCCGGGAGCGAATTTGCATGAGCGAAGCGAACCCGCAGGGAGGAGGACAGGATGTCCGACGTAATCTCTCCGGGCGCGCCATTATATTTTAAGGCCATCCATACAAGGGTGGCCTTTTGAATTTATTGGGTTTTTGAATGCCCAAAACGATGGAAATGGATTGACGCACTATAGCTGAATCCTTAACATCGACAGGTTAACCGGTTTCGGGGTGTAGCGCAGCCTGGTAGCGCAACTGCTTTGGGAGCAGTGGGTCGGGAGTTCGAATCTCTCCACCCCGACCAATTAACATGACTGGAAGATGCGCCCGTAGCTCAATCGGATAGAGCATCAGCCTTCTAAGCTGAGGGTTGCAGGTTCGAGTCCTGCCGGGCGCGCCAATGTGGTTTAAAAACGCATTTGGTATATTAGGACGGCAGATAGGAACAATGGTGGGCGTAGCTCAGTAGGTAGAGCATCGGATTGTGATTCCGACGGTCGTGGGTTCGAGCCCCATCGTCCACCCCATTTTAAAAGCAGATTAATGATATCTGCTTTGGCTAACGGGCCATTAGCTCAATTGGCAGAGCAACGGACTCTTAATCCGCAGGTTGTAGGTTCGATTCCTACATGGCCCACCACAATCAAAGGCTCCTGGACGGGATATCAGTTCGGAAAACGTTTAGCGAAAGTGGCGGAATTGGTAGACGCGCTGGATTTAGGTTCCAGTGGGGTAACCCGTGGGAGTTCGAGTCTCCCCTTTCGCACCATGTTGCCCGCCACAGTCGGTACGACAAGACATCACCAAGAGGTTGACACAATTCATGCAAGTTTCAGTTGAAAACATCAGCACAGTAGAAACGCGTCTGAAAATTCAGGTTCCCGCAGAAGAAGTTAAAAAGAAGATTGACGCCCGTCTGCGTGAAATCGGCAAACAGGTCAAACTCAAAGGCTTCCGCCCTGGCCGTATTCCTTTCAGCGTATTGAACCAGCGCTACGGTCTGCAGGCAAAGCAGGAAATAATCCAGCAAACCGCGCAGGAAGCCCTGCAGCAGGCAGTTCAGCAGGAATCACTGCGCATTGCGGCGAACCCGAGGATTGAAAGCGAACCGGTATTCGATGAGTCTGGCCTGGAGATCAACGCGGTCATCGAAACCTACCCGGAACTCGGTGCAATTGATGTTTCTGATATTGCGATTGAACGGCCAGACGCCAGCGTCGTTGATGATGACGTTACCGAAATGCTGGAAACCTTGAAGAAACAACGAATCAAGTGGAACGCGGTTGAGCGCAAACCGGTGGACGGTGACCAGGCCCTTGTTGAATATACCGCCAAAACAGAAGAAGGAAACGTTCCGGAAAAAGGCAGTCTCCGCCTGGCGATCATTTTGGGTGAGTCCGGTTTTGAGGCGCTTGAAAAAGTAGTCCGGAAAATGTCCCCGGGTGATAAGAAGGACATCAAGCTGGAATTTCCCGCAGACTTCCGCGAGCAGGCACTGGCCGGTAAAAGGGCTGAGGTTGCCCTGACGCTGACCAAGGTGCAGGAAAGTGAAATGCCCGAGGTCGATGAGGAATTTGCCAAGTCATTTGGTGTCGATAGCGGCGATGTTGAAGAACTCAAGACTGAAATTCGCAAGAACCTGGAACGAGAGCTCGGACAGGCGGTCAGTACCCAGCTCAAGTCGCAACTGGCGGAACGTCTTTTGGAAATGCATCCGGACCTGGAAGTACCTGCGAGTATCGTTACCAGTGAGGCACGCAACATGCTGCAACAGATGTTGCGCGGTGCCAAGCTCGATATAACCAGGGAAATGCTCGATCATTTCAAAGAGCCTGCCACAAAGCGGGTTCGCACCGGTTTGCTGTTGGCTGAACTGGCCCGGCAAAACAATATCAAGATCGACGGCCCCAAGGTACGTGAAGCCATTGAGTTAATCGCCCAGACCTACGAAGAACCCAGGGAAGTCGTGCAAATGTATTACAGCGACCAACGCCTGTTGCAATCGGTGGAAAATTCGGTGTTGGAGAACCAGGTGGTTGACTGGGTTGTCAATAACGCTAAAGTAACGGATAAATCGATGAGCTTTCAGGAAGTGATCAATGCAGCAACACAGGCGGCGGGTCAATAATTATGAATAGTGAAACACGTGCTCTGAATCTCGTTCCCATGGTGGTGGAACAGACCTCCCGCGGTGAACGCGCGTATGACATCTACTCACGCTTGCTCAAGGAACGTGTAATTTTTCTTGTTGGACCGGTTGATGACCACACCGCAAATGTCGTTGTGGCGCAAATGTTGTACCTCGAGTCAGAGAATCCGGAAAAAGACATCAACCTGTACATCAACAGTCCTGGCGGTTCGGTCAGCGCGGGTCTGGCCATTTACGATACGATGCAATTTATCAAGCCCGACGTCAGCACTATGTGCGTTGGGCAAGCCGCGAGCATGGGTGCTCTGTTACTCGCCTCCGGCGCCAAGGGTAAACGTTATTGCCTGCCGCACTCTCGGGTTATGATCCATCAACCGCTGGGTGGGTATCAGGGCCAGGCCACCGATATCGAAATTCACACCCGTGAAATTCTCAAAATACGGTCCCAGTTAAATGACTTGTTGGCGTTTCACACGGGGCAGTCTGTAGAGACAATTGCCACGGATACCGAACGTGATAATTTCATGGGCCCGCTTGAAGCAAAAGTGTACGGCTTGATTGATGAATTGATCGAAAGCCGAAAGGATGACTCCGGTAGCAAAAAATAGTAGTATTTTCCGCGGGATGCAGGAAAAATAAATATGGGCGATCAAAAAAACACCAGTAACGACGGTAAAATCCTTTATTGTTCCTTCTGTGGCAAGAGCCAACACGAAGTTCGAAAGCTGATTGCCGGACCAAGCGTCTACATCTGTGACGAGTGCGTTGAATTATGTAACGATATCATCCGTGAAGAATTGGATGAAAGTGCGACAGATAAACGCGAAAAACTGCCCACACCCAAAGATATTCACGCGTTTCTGGACGAATACGTCATTGGTCAGCAGCACGCCAAGAAGATCCTTTCCGTTGCTGTTTACAACCATTACAAGCGTCTCGAGCCGAAACGCTCAAAAGACGACGTAGAGCTTTCAAAAAGTAATATCCTGCTGATTGGACCGACCGGTTCCGGCAAGACATTGCTGGCTGAAACACTGGCCAGGATGCTAAACGTTCCGTTTACCATCGCTGACGCAACCACGCTGACCGAAGCCGGTTACGTGGGCGAAGACGTTGAAAACATCATCCAGAAGTTGTTACAGAAATGTGATTACGACGTCGAAAAGGCGCAAACCGGTATTGTTTATATCGACGAAATTGACAAGGTGTCCCGCAAGGCGGAGAACCCTTCGATCACACGCGATGTTTCCGGTGAAGGCGTACAGCAGGCTCTGTTAAAACTCATTGAAGGCACCATTGCCTCGGTCCCGCCTCAAGGCGGCCGCAAACACCCGCAACAGGAATTCCTGCAGGTTGATACTAGCCAGATACTTTTCATTTGCGGTGGTGCATTCTCCGGTTTGGAAAAAGTGATTCAATCTCGTTCCTCTGCATCCGGTATTGGATTTGCAGCAGAAGTGCGTAGTCCCCGGGACGAAAAGAACATCGGCAAGTTGCTCAAGGACGTAGAACCGGAAGATCTGGTCAAGTATGGTTTGATTCCCGAGTTTGTAGGCCGTTTGCCCGTTGTTGCCACGCTTGAGGAACTGGATGAAACCGCCCTGGTGCGTATTCTCGTCGAACCGAAAAACGCCCTGGTCAAACAATACCAGCAGCTGTTTGCGATGGAAGGCACGCAACTCGATATCCGGGAAGAGGCATTGCAGGCTATCGCCCGGCGCGCCATGGCCCGCAAGACCGGCGCCCGTGGTTTGCGCACCATCATGGAAAGTACGTTGCTGAACAGCATGTACGAATTACCCTCCCTGGAGAATGTTTCCAAGGTCGTGGTTGATGAAAGCGTGATTGATGGTGAGTCGGAACCGTTTATTGTCTACGCAAATATGCCTGCCAGCGCCGTTTCCGGCGAATAAGCATTATTCATTGCTCCGCCAGGATTCGGCATTTGCTGAAACTTACTGCGTGATGCAGCATTGATTTTTAAATTCCCGAGCCCATATTTCCTCCATACCAGCTTGAAGGGCGCTTCGCCCTGAACTACATTAGTTGAACAGCCGGTTACCAGACTCGGTAACCGTTATGAGTGATAAGGAATACGATGGCTAAGTCCGACAAAGAAAACCCTGAAACAGCTTCTCCTGAAGAGTCTTTACTCGAATCCAAAGGAAGCATGCAACCCACACCCGTACTGTCGCTGCGCGACGTGGTGGTATACCCCCACATGGTAATACCCCTGTTTGTCGGGCGCGACCGATCAATCCTGGCGCTTGATCAGTCGATGAATATTGACAAACGGATCGTACTGGTCACACAGCGAAGTGCGGAAGTTGACGACCCAACCGAGGCCGATCTGTTTACAGTGGGAACACTGTCAACGGTGTTGCAGTTACTGAAACTGCCGGACGGTACGACCAAGGTGCTGGTTGAGGGTGGTGAAAGGGTCAAGATCAAAAAATTTATCGATGAGAATGGTTACTTTGAAGCATGGTGGGATCCGCTTCCTTCCGATGACGTACTTACCCAGCAGGAACTCGACGTGTCCATGCGGTCACTGGTGTCAGTGTTTGAACAGTACGTCAAACTGAACCGTAAAATTCCACCGGAGTTGCTAACCACGCTGGCCGGTATTGAAGATCCAAGCCGGCTTGCCGATACCGTGGCAGCGCATTTAAGTATCCGACTTGAGGAAAAGCAGGCATTGCTGGAAATGGGCAGTGTTGCTGAGCGCATGGAAAAACTCATGGCCCTGGTCGATGGCGAGATGGAGGTGCTGCAACTGGAGAAGCGCATCCGCGGCCGGGTGAAGACCCAGATGGAGAAAAGCCAGCGGGAGTACTATCTCAACGAGCAAATGAAGGCGATCCAGAAAGAGCTTGGCGATATGGATGATGCGCCAAACGACATGGACGATCTCACACGCCGTGTTGAAGAAGCTGGAATGAGCGTGGAGGCAAAGAAGAAAGCCACCTCCGAACTCAACAAACTGAAAATGATGTCACCGATGTCGGCGGAAGCGACCGTGGTCAGGAATTACATTGACTGGATGCTGAATGTGCCGTGGAAGAAAAGCAGCCGTATCCGCAAGAACCTGGCAGACGCCGAGGCCATACTCGAAGCCGATCATTACGGTCTTGAGAAGGTCAAGGAGCGGATTCTGGAATACCTGGCCGTACAGCAGAGGGTGAAGGTCATAAAAGGCCCGATTCTATGCCTGGTTGGGCCTCCGGGCGTGGGTAAGACCAGCCTCGGAAGATCCATCGCGCGGGCCACCGGGCGTAAATTCGTACGCATGTCGCTGGGCGGGGTGCGTGATGAAGCTGAGATTCGTGGCCACCGGCGCACCTATATCGGTTCCATGCCGGGCCGTGTTTTACAGAATATGGCCAAGGTTGGCACGCGTAACCCTCTGTTCATGCTTGATGAGCTTGACAAGATGTCGATGGATTTCCGCGGTGATCCTTCCTCGGCGCTACTGGAGGTTCTGGATCCGGAGCAAAATCATACGTTCAATGACCACTACCTTGAAGTGGATTTCGATTTGTCCGATGTGATGTTTGTCGCGACCGCTAACACGTTGAATATCCCCGGCCCGTTGCTGGACCGTATGGAAGTAATACGCATTCCCGGGTATACCGAAGATGAGAAGCTGCATATCGCGACCAACTACCTGTTACCCAAGCAGATGGAGCAGCATGGTTTGAAGAAAACCGAAATTCAGATCAGCGACAAGGTGCTGGTTGACATCGTGCGTTATTACACACGTGAGTCCGGTGTGCGCAACCTGGAGCGGGAGCTTGCCAAGATTTGCCGTAAAGCGGTCAAAAAACTGGCGCTTGATAAGAAACTCCGCAAGGTATCCGTTTCGGCACGTAACCTGGAGTCCTTTCTCGGAGTCAGGCAGTTCCGTTATGGCCTTGCAGAAGAAAATAACGCCATCGGCCAGGTAACCGGTCTCGCCTGGACCCAGGTAGGTGGTGAACTCTTGCAGATCGAAGCCATGTTGATGCCGGGTAAAGGCAAGCTGGAGCAGACCGGTCAACTGGGTGATGTGATGAAAGAGTCGATCCAGGCAGCGATGACCGTGGTCAGGAGCAGGGCAAAGGATCTTGGACTGGATCCGGATTTCTATCAGAAATTCGATGCGCATGTGCATGTACCCGAAGGCGCCACTCCCAAAGACGGCCCAAGCGCGGGTGTTGGTATGTGTACGGCACTGGTGTCTGCGTTGACCCAGATTCCGGTACGCGCAACGGTTGCCATGACCGGTGAAATCACACTCCGCGGGACGGTATTGCCGATCGGTGGTTTGAAGGAAAAACTGCTGGCGGCGCACCGTGGCGGAATCGAAACCGTCATCATCCCCGCTGAGAACGAGAAAGACCTGGCTGATATTCCCAAAAACATACTTCGTAAACTGGATATCCGTCCGGTATCGACCATCGATGAAGTGCTCGAGATTGCACTGGTTGAGTTGCCCACACCATTGCCGGGCGCCGTCGGACCGGAGACTTCAATTTCAAAGGTGGCTGAGTCGGAAACCAGGCCGCATTGATAGACACCCCCGCGGTAAAACCGCGGGGAAAGCGGCGTTCGATTCTTTACTTCTCATGAGAGTTTGTCTTCGAGCTGAATCTGTCTGAAATTCCGTCGAAATAAAAAAAATTTCTTTCGGGAGCCTGAAAACATTCTTTTCAGTTATTTGAACCGCTTGGCTGTCGATATTAATGCAAAAAGTTGTCTTATCGATTAATACCTGTTGCGTCTTGACAGAGACGTGTATTACCATGGTGGTTCGGCTTGCAGGCCTTTATTTGTAAGGCCTTGCGGGGGTTTAGTCAACTTCCGCAATCAGCGGATTTTTCAGTGGGGGTTAGACGCTGAAGGTCATGTTCAAGTCTTCACCATATACAATCGACACCTGAAAATAATGGAGTGCATAAATGAATAAATCTGATTTAATAGATGCAATTGCGGCCGATTCCGGCCTGAGTAAAGCAGACGCCGGTCGCGCCCTTGACGGGTTTACTGCAGCTGTAACCAAAGCATTGAAAGGCGGCGGATCGGTGTCCCTGGTTGGCTTCGGTACCTTCGCTGTAAAACGTCGTGATGCACGTTCTGGACGCAATCCGCGTACTGGCGAAACCATCAAAATCAAGGCATCAAACAATCCTTCATTTAAGGCTGGTAAAGCGCTGAAGGATGCCGTAAACTAGCGCGCCTTCGAACGGGGGTGCTTAGCTCAGCTGGGAGAGCATCGCCCTTACAAGGCGAGGGTCGGGGGTTCGATCCCCTCAGCACCCACCATCGTACGTGGAGTGGTAGTTCAGTTGGTTAGAATATCGGCCTGTCACGCCGAGGGTCGCGGGTTCGAGTCCCGTCCACTCCGCCATATGAAAGACAAAGGCGCCTTCAAGGCGCCTTTTTCTTATGTGAATTTTGAATTGGAAAGGTTGTTAAAACATGGTTCTTCAAACGATACGTGAAAAACTGACCGGAGTTCTTGCCTTCACCATTCTCGGCATATTGGTTATTCCTTTTGCCCTTGTAGGTGTTAATCAGTACTTCACTTCCAGTGGTGAAAATATCGTCGCCAGGGTTAACGATACTGAAATTTCAACCAATGAGTTCAATCAGAGTTTTTCCAATTACCGCCGGCGCATGCAGTCCATCATGGGCGCCGCATATGATCCGGTGCAGTTCGACCAGTTGGTGGTTCGCCGAGAGCATCTTGATAACCTCATCGATCAGGAACTGATCACGCAGACTGCGAAAGCATTGGGGCTTGACGTCGATGACGCGACCCTGGCCGAAGAAATTCGTAAGATACCGGCTTTTCAGATTGAAGGTCAGTTCAATACCGACGTCTATCAGGCCAGGTTGCTTTCACAAG
>DATCZY010000515.1:0-2673 GCA_036525655.1 Lysobacterales bacterium
GTGTTCAATACCGGAACGGTAACCTTCGGCATCGTTGCGGATGCGAAATGCTTTGAATGTGTCGGGTATTTTTGTCATTGGTTTCTCCGTCTCTTTGCCGTGGTTTAGTTGCCCCGGTGAATCGCCCTTTTATCGACGTTCAGTGCCGCTTCGTGAACGGCTTCTGAAAGCGTCGGATGGGCGTGGACAATGCGCGCGAGGTCCTCGCTGGCGCCGTGGAATTCCATTGTTACAACGCACTCGGCAATCAGTTCCGAGGCAGTGGGGCCGATGATGTGCACGCCGAGAATTTCATCGGTCACCTCATCCGCCAGCATCTTGACCATACCGGCAGCGTCACCCATTGCAAGCCCGCGACCGGTTGCTGCAAACGGGAATGATCCGCTGCGGTAGGCCACGCCTTCCTCTTTGAGTTGCTGCTCCGTTTTGCCGACCCAGGCGATTTCAGGGTCCGTATAGATAACCCATGGCACGGTGTCGAAGTGGATATGGGCGGCTTTGCCGGCGATCAACTCGGCCACTGCGATGCCTTCTTCGGATGCTTTATGAGCCAGCATGGGACCGCGCACACAATCACCCACTGCCCAGACACCGGGCACGCTGGTTTGCGAGCGCTCATTGACGTCGATCTGGCCGCGTTCGTTCAGCTTGACACCGCAATCATCAGACAACAGGCCCTGCGTATAGGGTTTACGGCCGACGGCCACGAGCAGACGGTCAAAGCTGATTTCGCTTTTGCCTTTCTTGTCCTCGAGCTGCACTTTGACTTCACCATCGACAACGCTGGCCGATTTGACCAGGGTGCCGAGACGTACATCCAGCCCCTGTTTCTGGAACAGGCGGCCCGCCTGCTTGGAAATATCCTGGTCGGCTGCCGGCAGGAATGTCGGCAGCGCTTCGAGCAAGGTAACCGTGGAGCCAAGACGCTGCCATACGGAACCCAGTTCGAGTCCGATGACGCCGGCGCCGATGACACCGAGACGGGCAGGGACCTCGGTCAGGTCAAGCGCGCCCTCGTTGTCGATGATGTGCTTGCCGTCAAATGTTACGTTGGGAATTGCAATAGGCACCGACCCGCTGGCCAGGATGATGTTCTGAGCCTCGAGCATGATTTTTTCTTCGGAGGCATGGGGGGTGAATTCCACCTGGCGCTTGGCCAAGAGACGCCCGCGGCCGTGAAACTGTTTTACCTTGTTAGCCTTGAAAAGTTGCGCGACCCCGCCGGTCAATTTGCTGACCACGGCGTCCTTGCGTGAAATCATGGTGTTAATGTCGATGCTGGCATTGGCGACACTGATGCCGTGGGCCTTGTAATCGTGCTGCAGGTGGTGAAAGTGCTTTGAACTGTCGAGCAGTGCCTTGGATGGGATGCAGCCCACGTTCAGGCAGGTGCCACCCAGCGCCGCCTTGCCATCCTTGCCGGTGTTCATATCGATACAGGCAGTGCTCAACCCAAGCTGCGCCGCCCTGATCGCGGCCACGTAACCGCCGGGGCCGCCACCGATTACAATCACATCAAATTTTTCAGTCATTTCTTTATATCCGGAATCAGGGTTACAGGTTCAACAGCAGGCGCGCCGGGTCTTCCAGTGCGTCTTTGACCGCGACGAGGAACAGCACCGCGTCCTTGCCGTCGATAATGCGATGGTCGTAACTCAAGGCTATGTACATCATCGGACGCACCACGATTTCGCCCCCGTCAACCACCGGGCGCTCCTTGATCGTATGCATGCCGAGAATAGCGCTCTGTGGCGGGTTGAGCAGTGGCGTCGAAAGCAGCGAACCGAAGGTGCCGCCATTGGTGATGGAAAATGTTCCACCCTGCAGGTCTTCGAGTGTGATTGAGCCTTCGCGGGCCCTGGTGGCGAACTCCCTGATACCAAGCTCTGCCTCGGCCAGGGTCAGGTGCTCGGCGTTTCTCAGTATCGGCACCATCAGGCCGCGCTCGGTTGACACCGCAATGCCGATATCCTGGTAACCGTGGTACACGATTTCATCACCTTCGAGTGATGCATTGACAACCGGGTGTTTGCGCAGCGCAGCGCAAACCGCTTTGACAAAAAATGACATCAGTCCAAGCTTGACGCCGTGCTCTTTTTCGAAGGCATCCTTGTACTTACTGCGCAGATCCATGACGGCTTTCAGATCGACCTCGTTGAACGAGGTCAGGATGGCGGCGGTATTTTGCGCCTGTTTCATCCGCTCTGCGATGGTTGAACGCAAGCGTGTCATCTTCACTCGTTCTTCCTGGCGCAATGCAGTCGAATCGGCGGTGCGTTGGTAGTTGATCAGATCGCCCTTGGTGATGCGTCCGCCACGACCGGTACCGGCCACACGGCTGATATCGGTTTTCTCCTCTTCGGCAATCCGTCTCGCTGCCGGACTGAGTTTTGCCGTATCCGTTGCGGGTGCGGCAGCGGGTTCTTCTTTAACGGCTGGTTTAGCTTCTTCAACAGGCTCCGCTGCTGCTTCTGGCAACCCTTCTTCAATGGTGCCGAGGAGTTCATCGCTGGTGACGGTTTCACCGCTTTCACGGAATATTTTGGTAATCACGCCATCCACAGGGGAGGGGACTTCAAGAACCACCTTGTCGGTTTCAAGATCGACCAGGTTCTCATCCCTGCGGATGCTGTCACCGGGTTTCTTATGCCACTTGGCGATCGTTGCGTCTGC
>DATCZY010000516.1:0-3526 GCA_036525655.1 Lysobacterales bacterium
GGCGCCACCTGGAACAGTCACGTCAACCGCAACCAGATATCCCAGGGCGCTGAAATCATGGGGCAGGTGGTTCCGATCGTCATTCACCTGATGATGAACGATTACCAGCGTGTCTGGGGCGACGCCTGTTACCCGGTGGTCGAGTAAACCGGCGGCGGAAGAACGTCGCGCCCGCCCGGCCATCCCGGTCATAAGCAGTTTTCCCCGGTTTTGCCTATACTCAGATAGGCAGGACGATCCTGACAATAAGAAACTGATCCGCGAAGAGGAACCACGATGATGCTTTTGACGACCGAAAACCCCGTGTTTGTTACCTATATGATTGCCGCCGCCATCATGGTCCTGAAGATCATGGGTCAGGGCTGGATGACGGTTTACCGGATGCTCAAGAGCAACTCCGGCCTGGCCAGCCCGGAAGACCTGCAGGTGGGTCTGATCAACAGGGCGCCGAGCCCGGAACAACTGGAAATTAACGACTACGTGGATCGCTCACGGCGCATGCACCGCAACGACCTCGAGAACATTCCGGCATTTTTGGCCTGCGGCTTGATATTTGTCGCCGCCGGCCCGCCTCTGATGCTGGCGAATATCCTGATGTACACCTTCGTTGTCGCGCGGCTCGCGCATACGCTGGCCTATGCCACCAAACAGACCCACGAGGTGCGCGCAACGCTGTATACGATCGCCTCGATGGTGGTCATCATCATGGCGGTTTACGTGCTTGTAGCAGTCATCTGAACTGGAACGGGGATTTTAATGAACCCGCTCCGGCGCTGACTCGTGGCAAGTATCGCCCGTTCAAGCCCCTGTCCTGTCTCGCACGGTCCTGAAATAAGATACTGCAACCCCTCGGAGAACCCGGCAAACAATGACTGAACTGCACCCGCGACTGGCGGCTGACTGTATTCGCCTCGGACGCCTCGAACTGTGCCACCTGTTGTTGATGAACGACGCCAGCTACCCGTGGTTTATCCTGGTTCCGGACCGTGACGGTATCCGCGAGATTTTTGAACTCGATGCTGCGGATCGCCAGCAATTGCTGGACGAGTCCTGCCGCTTGTCCGAGTTTCTCATGAGCCGTTTCAAAGGCGACAAGCTCAATGTTGCCGCCATCGGTAACCTGGTTCCGCAGCTGCACCTTCATCACGTTGTCCGGTTTCAGGCGGACCGGGCCTGGCCGAAGCCGGTTTGGGGGCAATTTCCGGCGCTTGCTTATACGGATATGGCGCTGGCTGAACTTCGGGCGAGACTGAATTTTACGGCCTTGGCCGATTTCGAGCCATTGTTATAAAAAATTCAAAAGGCAGTCAGGTACACGACTGTCCCACCTGTTCTGACTCCCTCATTTGAAACAGGGCTAGTTACGGGGGCAGGAGAATAGGGTTCTTTTGGGGCTTGGATTCTGACCCGTCGACAACGCCCCAGTCACCACCAGCGTACCCACCCAACATTTCATTTGGTAATACCACCGGCGCGTCCAGAGCCAGGGTGGGTATTGATTGCCGGGACCGTGAGCGACAGGATGTCGCGACCCGAGGCCCCATGGGCGGGTTCATGCCGTGTCCCGGCAATCAATGCCCGCCCTGGCTCCCCACCGATTAATCAAGTGAGACACCAGTGGTGCGGTACATTTTTCATTTAAAGTACCCGCCGCTTTATTCTTTGCTTCAACTGCGCACAGCCTTATAACTTGCCTGCAAGCGAAGCGGGTAACTATACTGCTGCTTCACAAAAAACTGCCGGGAACGCCATGAATTTTCCAAGTAAAGCACTCGTTTTTCTAAGCCTCACACTCCCCTTTGCCAGCCCGCCAGCCGCTGCCCTGGAAGAGACGCCGGCGCTCACGCTCGAGCAGATCATGGCGGATACGGACTGGCTGGGTAACGCGCCGGAGAACAGTTTTTGGGGTGCGGATAACAAAACCGTCTACTACCAGCAAAAGCGCCAGGGCTCCAGCCTGCTCGACCTGTTCGCGGTGGACAGTGAAAGCGGTTCGATCAGCCCGGTGGCGGAATCGGAGTGGTCACAGTGGTTTCATACCTCCATCACGTATAACCTGGCAGGCGACCGGCGCGCCTATGTTTACGCGGGGGATATTTACCTGGTCGATGCCGGCGGCACGCGGCAGATTACACGGACCGCCGCGGTGGAATCGGAGCCCATGTTCATGAGTGACGGACGGCGCGTGGCATTCAAGCGCGACGGGCAGATGTTCGTGCACGATCCGGCCAATGGCCTGACCGCGCAGGTGACCGATATCCGTTTCAGCGATGACCCGGGCAAAAAGGAGGACTTCGATGTTCTGAAGTCTCACCAGCAGCGCATTTTCTCCACCCTGCAAAAACTCAAAAATGACAAGGAAGAGGCGAGACAACGCGATGAGAGCCTGTACGGGCTCGATGATGGTCTGCCGGCGACACCCGTCTACATGGGTGACAAGTTGCAGTCGGAGGGCCAGTCCCTGTCACCGTCGGGTCGCTGGGCTCTGCTTGTAACGGGGACAAAAGAGGAGGATAGCGGCAGGAAAGACAGTATGCCCAACTATGTCACCGACAGTGGTTACGTCGAGATCGAAACGGTCAGAACCCTCGTCGGACGCAAGGCCGGCGCCGCCCACACGGCCTGGCTGATTGACCTTAACAACGGGGAAAAGCACGAACTGGACCTCGGCGGCCTGCCGGGCCTGGATGAGGATCCGCTGAAAGACATACGCAGGCAGTCCATCGAGATCTTTGTAGCGGAGGGGGAAGACCGCGAGGCGGCGGAAAAACGCCTTGAGGCGCCCGAGACGCGCAGCGTACAAATCTGGGACGTGCTTTGGTCGGCCGATGGTGAACAGCCGATGCTGTACATCCGTGCGGTCGATAACAAGGACCGCTGGATAGCGAGCGTCGATTTTGCCCAACACAAGGTGGTCAGTCAGCATCGCATCAGTGACGAGGCATGGGTCAACCCCTACCACAGGGAACACGGCTGGCTGCGGGACAACCGCACGATGTGGTTCCTTTCGGAAGACCACGGCTACCTCGGCATCTATACGAAAAGCGTCGATCAAAAGAACAGCAAAGCCCTGGTCGCAGGTAAATACGTCGTCAAGAACCCGGTCTTGAGCCCGTCCGGGAAATACATCTACTACGAGGCCAATGTCAGCCATCCGGGTATTTATGAAATTTACCGGGTCGATGTTAAGTCGGGTGATATTCAGCAGATGACGAACCTGGGCGGCATCAATTCCGTCAAGGTGTCGCCGGACGAATCACGCCTGTTGATCACGCATTCTGAAATCAACCGTCATGATGAACTGTTCGTCATGGACAACCAGCCTCAGGCCGGGGTACGCCAGCTGACCGATACGATGAGCGAGGCGTTCAAAAGTATCGACTGGATCAACCCGGATATCGTTGAGATACCCTCCTCGCACAGCGATGATCCGATCTACTCGAAAATTTATTTGCCGCGTGATCACGATCCGTCCAAAACGTACCCGGCGGTGATGTTCGTGCACGGTGCCGGCTATACGCAAAAC
>DATCZY010000517.1:0-10915 GCA_036525655.1 Lysobacterales bacterium
GGGCCAGATATGCAGATCATGCATACCTTCAACACCGGGTTGGGCTGACAGCCATTCGCGAACCTCGACCGGGTCCATACCGCGCGGCACCGCATCAATGGCCAGGTTGAGCGAATCGCGCAGCAAACCCCAGGTCGACCAGAAAATAACCACTGCGATCAACAGGCTGCTCATGGGATCAAACCACTTCAGGCCGAACTTCCAGACCATAAACCCCGAAACGACCACGCCCAGAGAAACCAGCGCGTCGGCTGCCATGTGCAAATACGCGCCGCGTATGTTGAGGTCATAGTCCTTTCCGGAAACGAAGAACCAGGCGGTGATTGCATTGATCACCACACCGATGCCGGCCACGGCCATGATGGTCTGGCCGACCGGTTCCGCTGGCGTTACAAAGCGGGTGAACGCTTCCCAACTGATGACCACCACCGCCGCCAGCAACAAAAGGCCGCTGAACATGGAAGCGAGGATCGTGGCGCGGGAGTAACCGTAGGTCCGCCGCAGTGAGGGTTGTTTCCCGGCCAGGTAACTCGCCCCCCAGGCCAGCAGCAAACCCATCACGTCACTCAGATTGTGACCGGCGTCGGTAATCAGGGCCAGCGAATCGGCCAATACCCCGAAGAAAACCTCGATCACCACGAAAATAACATTCAATGCAACACCGACAGCAAAGGCCCGGTTATAGTCCGGCGCCGCGTGGTGATGGTGATGATGGTGGTGGTGTGTTTCCCGATCCATTTCCGTATATCTTAATCTTATGCGGCGCTTTGCCAACCGTGATAAAGCGTAAAGGCGCCGATCACGATAAATCCGGCCCCTGCAATCATCGACATCATTCTGGCATTGATTACCTGTGACAACAACGCGCCGGCGGCCACACCGATCGCACTGGCTAACGTCAGTGCGAGGGCGGAACCCAGAAAGACAGTCCATTTTCCGGCATCCTTATCCGCCGCAAAAAGCAATGTTACCAGTTGAGTTTTGTCGGCCATTTCAGCAACGAATATGGCCCCGAATACGGTCGCGAACAACTTCCATTCCATGATTTTTTCCTTTTCCCCAGCGATTGAATGATATGCGTCAAAAACACTGCAAATGTTACTTGAACTGGCCACTGCATGGTTAGATACTGCGTACATCAAAAGTGAAAAAGCAATACGGAAAAAAACGAAATGGGTATAAAGCACAAAATCTGGTTCAACGGTGAAATGCGCAATTTTGAAGATTGCACCGTGCATGTCCTGAGTCACGCACTGCATTACGGTTCTTCGGTATTTGAAGGCATTCGTGCTTATAAAACCCCACAGGGCACGGCATTTTTCCGCCTTGATGATCACTTGAAACGCCTGTTTTATTCGGCCTCGATTTACAGGATTCCGATTCGTTACAATTTCGAAGAGATGCGCGATGCCTGTTTTGAAGCAGTCAGGAGCTCCGGACTCGAGAGCGCCTACATAAGACCGCTGGTCGCCCGCGGCGCCTGCGGACTGGGCGTCATCCCCAAGGATATCAATTTGGTCGATATTTCCATCATGGTTGATTCCTGGGGCGCCTATCTTGGAGAAGAAGGTTTGAAAAACGGTATCCGGGCCTGCATCACCTCGTGGCAACGCCTGGCGCCCAATACCATCCCGACCGGCGCCAAGGCCGGTGGCAATTACCTGTCCAGCCAATTGATCGGCTTTGAGGCCAAGGACCGCGGTTATGAAGAAGGCATCGCACTGGGCCACGATGGCTTGCTCAGCGAGGGCGCCGGCGAAAACCTGTTCATAGTCAAAAATGGAAGGCTCCTGACCCCGCCGACCTCCTCGTCGATACTCGGTGGCATCACCCGCGATACGGTGTTCACTTTGGCAGCCGACCTCGGTTTGCAAGTGACAGAACAAACCCTGTCACGCGAGCAACTCTATGGCGCCGATGAAGCCTTTTTTACCGGTACAGCCGTTGAAGTGACGCCAATACGCCAGGTCGATCACCTCACCATCGGTAACGGTGGCTGTGGACCACTGACAAAACGCATTCAATCGGCGTTTTTCGGTCTGTTCAACGGCGAAACAGAGGATAAGCACAACTGGTTAAGTTACCTTTAAGCAGGGTGACATTTCTTGACTGACAATATTTGTCAGTTTTTTAACAGTTAACGTCAAACCAGGCGCTTCGCAACATTCCACACAGGGCACCTTAAAAAGGTATCCTGTTGTATTTATAACATTTTATTAATCATTTCCTCCATTGGCATGGTAATTGCTTTATTAAGGGGGAAGATTAATTTTTGGGAAGTTTAGTCTTCTTCCAGACCATAGAATTTATGGACAAGGAAGTTTGTCGCCACCTGTGACGTAGCTGTGCCAACGACAGTTCACTGAAGCGTTGTGCCAACGACAATGACGGACGGCGTCAGACCCAGGGAATGGGTCGTACAGGAAAGTTATGAGCTTGGGGGACAAGCAAAGGGTGATCAGAATGCCGACAGGGGATTGGCAAAATGATCTGAAATAGGGGGATGTGGGTATTTGGGCATAAAAACCACCAATCACCCGCAAAAAAAAGACCCGTTATTAAACGGGTCTTTTTTTGCCTGTCAAAAGCCCATCCCGATCAAAACGGAATCAACGTATAGCCTTCAGATTGCAAACGCACGTGCGCCGTCATCGCTGACAGCGCCAAAGTGACTGCCGGGTTAAGTTCTTCAGGCGCAAACCCCCGATGGGCAGCCGTTTGCCCGCACAGGTAAATTTTTACCCCGGCGCCCTGCAGCGCAGCCAACAACGCCTTATTCGGGTTTGGCTCATTAAAGCGTGCCTGGTATGCCGCATCTGTCAACAGGTCCTTGCCAGCAGCGCCATGCACAACGATCGCGATTTCGATATTCCTGGGATCAATGCCGTTTCTTGCATGAAGGTTCAGAAAACGGGCAGCAGATTCGATATGGCGGTTCAAGTCACCGCTTGAATCACTGCTGGCAGAGACATCCATCGATACTTTGTAATGCGTATCCGGATCGAGGTTCCAGGCGCCCGCAGGTACATCATAGACCGGTCCGTATGCTTCGATGACCGGTCCGGTTTGCGCTTCTGCGGCAAACAGGCTGGCCGACAGAAACAACAGGGCCACCGATCCGGATAGTTGTCTTGACAGCATCGGTTGCTCCTGCGAAATGCCTTGTAAAAAAGTAAATTAGATGGATTAACAGGCAACGGGCGCTCAGGCGCCAACGTAATCCGTGATGATATACCCACCCGATTTCTGGTCGTGCTCCAGCGTGACCATTTTTTGCTCTTTCATTTGCTCCAGCAATTCGCTGAATGAGCGGAAACCGTGATAGCGCTCGTTAAATCCAGGTTTACGTCTTTTCAGTGTCTGCTTGACCATGGACCCCCAGACCTTTTCCTCGGGGTCGCGATCGCTGAACAAATCATCCAGTGTTTCAAGCACCCATTCAAAAGCCTGTTCCGCACGTTTCTGGCCCTTACCCGGACCCACCTGCACCTCTTCCGCGCCTTCTTTCTTGCCACTGGTCTTTTTCTTGGCGGGTTTGCGGCGTTCGGTCTGGCGGACGATGTCATCGTAGTAGATGAACTCGTCGCAATTGGCAATCAGCAGGTTGGAAGTTGACTCCTTTACCCCGACTCCGATGACAATTTTATTATTCTCACGGAGTTTGGAAACCAGAGGTGAAAAATCGGAATCACCCGATATCACCACGAAGGTATCGACGTGGGATTTGGTGTAACACAGGTCCAGCGCATCGACCACCATGCGGATATCCGCGGAATTTTTGCCCGATTGGCGCAAATGCGGGATTTCGATCAACTCGAAAGAGGCCTCGTGCATATCGGCCTTGAAGTCCTTATAACGCTCCCAGTCGCAATAGGCCTTTTTGACCACGATATTGCCCTTGACGAGCAGTCGCTCCAGAACCTCCTTGATGTCAAAACGTGAGTATTGTGCGTCGCGTACACCGAGTGCGATGTTTTCAAAATCGCAATACAGTGCCAGATTGGTGGTTTTGTTGGTCATGGAGGGTAAACCTTGGCTTGGACACTCTATTCTACTGCCAAACGCAGGCTCCCAAAAGGTCGAATTTTGAGCGCTGGGGCTTTTAAGCCATTCATTTTGGCCTTCATAGAGTAAATATCCGGATGCACCGGTCCATATGAGCGGGCCTGTTCATGATCCGAAGCCGGGACTGTTCTTAAAGGCTAACCTGTTCATATGTGGCCCGGCTTTGTTAACCGCGCTTTTCCGACTAACAAGGCGTATCCTATGAACGCTCAAGCGGATCAGTGGTAAATCAATCAATGCAGCAATCAGATGACATCCTCACACCCTACTACCGCCTGGATCCGGAGGAATTGATCAAGGTGGTCGAGTCAACAGGCCTGTTGTGCGATGGGCGCCTGCTGGCCCTGAACAGCTATGAAAACCGGGTTTACCAGGTGGGTATCGAAGGTGCGGCGCCACTCATCGTCAAGATCTACAGACCCGGACGTTGGAGCAATGAACAGATCCTTGAAGAGCATGCTTTCGCGCTCGAACTCGCGGACGCTGAAATACCGCTGATCCCGCCGATGTACATTAACGGGCAAACCCTGCACGAATTCAATGGCTTCAGGTTCGCGATGTTCGAGCGACGCGGGGGGCACGCACCTGAACTGGATCAAAAAAACACACGAATCTTGCTGGGTCGTTTCCTCGGGCGCATACACACCGTGGGCGCCGAGAAACCATTTCGCTCACGACCGGAACTGACCGTTGAAAGCTTTGGCCACCAATCCGTCAAGGAGTTGCTCGAAGGACGCTGGCTGCCGCCGCACCTGGAAACCGCCTTCTCCAGCCTCGCCGACGACCTGCTGGTGTGCATAGAGGCCTGTTTCAAACGGGCGGGAAAGTACAGCAAGATCCGCCTGCACGGCGATTGCCACCCCGGTAACATCCTGTGGCGGGACGGTCCGCTTTTTGTCGATCTCGATGACTGCCGCAGCGGTCCGGCGGTGCAGGATCTGTGGATGCTGCTGTCGGGTGACAACTATGAAATGGCCGGGCAGATGAAGGACGTGCTCGAGGGTTACACGCAGTTTTATCACTTTGACCGGCGTGAACTCAACCTGATCGAAGCCCTGCGCACCCTGCGCATGCTGCACCATGCCGCCTGGCTGGCAAAACGCTGGCAGGACCCGGCCTTCCCCATCGCGTTTCCATGGTTCGGCGAGCCTCGTTATTGGGAAGACCTCATTCTGGGCCTGCGGGAACAACTGGGTCGCATGCAGGAAGAACCGTTACAGATACCCATGTAAGCTATATTGGGAACCCCGGTGCATACGTCGAACCCAGTGTTTGCACCGCTGGAAAACCACACTGGCTGGTCCATGGAAGACGGCGATAAAGAAAATTGGAGTTAGTAATGGGGCGGGGTTTCATCCTGCGGCGCCGCACCAGCAGCCGTATCGCCGATCTCTTTCAGACGTTCGGACATGCGGGTGAACTGATGCTTCAGTTCGATAATCTCGTGATCCTGCTTGGCAACCGTGGCGTTAAGGCTCTCGATTAGTTCGTCCTGGAACGCCACCTGGTGTTCAAGCTCGTCGACACGTTTTACCAGGTTTTCCAATGGCTCGCTCACTCGTTGTCTTCCGGCATTTTTTCGGGTGGTTCCCATAGCTCGACGCGGTTGCCGTCCGGGTCCACGATCCAGCCAAAACGGCCGAAATCGTGTTCTTCCTTCTCCGGAATCACCTTGCCACCGGCAGCGCGGACATTGCTCAACGCGGCATCGAGGTCATCGACCACGAGGTTGATCATGAAAGACTGGCGCGGATCACCAAAATACTCGGTATTTGAGGCAAATATGCTCCACACCGTGAAAGCGTTGGTCGGCATCGCTTCGGGGGCAAAGCTGGTGCCGTGGGTCGCGCCCCAGTTTTCGATTTCCAACCCCAGGGTGTCACGGTACCAACCGGCCAGCTGGCCCGGATCGGGTGAACGGAAAAACACACCACCAACACCCAGAACTTTGCCTTTCAATTCATTGTTCATGCGCCGTTGCTCCTACCCAAAACACCCAAATACAAACTTCATAATACAGCATGCTGGAACCCGTGGCTCGGCTCGATGAGGTCAGAGCACCTCTTCCTGGATTCGATGTGCGGCATCCATGGTTTTTCGCAGGAAAGGGCAATCTGACGCCGGCTTACCGCATCTCTCCCAAGCCCATCGAACCGCACGCTTTCTGCTAAGCGAACTCGTGCTCCATCGTCAGGCGGAAATGCGCCCAGGAGCTTTCATCTGCCAGCGGATTGTAAGCCAGTGGCAAACCATATTTCTCACCGTTGGCAGTGGCCTGCGGATTGCTGAATCCATGCAAGGCCCCCGGCATCTGGATGAAATCGTAACGGCCACCGGTTTTTTGCATCATCATTTTAAAGCCCTTTATCTGGTCAGCGCTGATCAGCGTGTCCGCTTCACCGTTATAAACCATGATGCGGCAATCAAAGCGCGCGGGACCGTCGACCGCCGCCAGTCCAACCGCGCCATGAAAGGAACCGGTTACCTTGAGTGGCGCTCCCATCCTGGCCATATGGGTAACCACACCGCCACCGAAACAATAGCCGATCGCGCCGGTACGCCCGGAATCCACCGTGTCATGTTCTTTCAACACCTCCAGGGCCGCCAGGAAGCGGGCGCGGGTGCCTTCCATGTCGGCGATGCGGGCGTTCATCAGGCCGGCGGCCTCTTCACGGTTGGCCGCTATCTGCCCCCCGCCGTACAGGTCCATCGCCATCCCGGTATAACCAGCCTCTGCCAGCATACGGGCGCGCCGCTTTGCATAATCATTGCAACCCCACCACTCATGCACGACCAAAACACCGGGCCTTGGTCCGCGTTTGGATACATCCCAGGCAATATGGCCCTTCATTTCAACGCCATCCGCCGAGTACGTAACTTCTTCTGTGTGTATATCCGTCATGCCCATCTCATCTCTCGCACAATAAACCCTGCCATTTGTCCCGAACCCATTATAGTTCGGCACACCATTGTGACAGCAAACCTCACCCGACTGGTTGCCTTTTCCGCCTGCTGACCCCACTTCGTTATTTTGCAATCACAGGAAAGAAATTATGAGCCAAATGGATAACAGCCCCGAAGTCAACATGGACGCCAGCGCGTTGACCCGCGAAGAAGTCTATACCGACAGCCGCATCGGTTCGATCCGCAAAATGATCCCGGTGACCGTCGACGGCGAAGCAGACGCCAGCCGTTCGATACAGTTTGTCGGCTCCACCCAGATCATGACCCCGGGCGGCGCCTTGCCGCTGTCGTTCGAGATCGAGACTGAAACACTTGCCGGTGCAGTCGCCGGATTCGGCGCGGCAGCCAAGCTGGCGGTTGAAAGGACCATGGAAGAACTGAAGGAAATGCAGCGTCAGCAGGCGTCTTCAATCGTTGTTCCGGGCAGGGACAGCTCGAAGATACAGATGCCCTGATTTTGATCTGCCCGCTGTGTGCGGGTCCACGGTATTTCAATTAGAATGTTGCCGGTATGCATTGGGATACCGGTAACATTATGCTCAACTCTCTGAACCCGACCGGCTTGCGCCGGGTGCTTTTGGCGGCCCTGATGGCCGTTTCATTTCCAGGCTTTGCCGAGGATGACCTGATCTGGAATGCCCTGGATCCGGACAACACCGTCTACCTCGATATCCAGGAAGGCACCGTGGTGATCCAGCTGAACCCGGTTTTCGCCCCGAAAACAGTCAAACATTTCAAACAGCTATTGGCGGACCGTTTCTACATGGGCACGAGCTTTTATCGCGTCATTGACGGTTTCGTTGCACAGGGCGGGGACGAAAGCGACATCGACGGCAGCCGGTCCGCGGAGCCACTGAAAGCCGAGTTCGAAATCGACTGGCCGCTTGAACCCGACGACGAAGAAGAGGCGAAGAACTGGGTGCCGATGTCATGGACACCGGTGCAAACAGATGACATGTTCGCCGCGTTCACCGGGTTTATCGACGGTTTTCCCGCCGCGCGTGATGACAAGAAGGCCGGCAAGGTCTGGCTGACCCATTGCCCCGGCACCGTTGCCATGGCGCGTAATGACGACCCCGACAGCGGCGGCACAGACTTCTATATCGTCATCGGCCAGGCGCCGCGTTATCTCGATCGCAACCTGACGGTATTCGGCCGCGTGGTCTGGGGTATGGACGTGGTGCAGCGCATCAAGCGTGGCCCGGCACTCAAGAACGGCATCATCGAAGAGGACCTCGATCGCACCTGGATCAGGAATATGCGCCTGGCGTCCTCAATCGAATCCGACCAGCGCATGGATATTTACGTGGCCGATACGAACAGCCCCGGTTTCATAAAAATGCTCAAGGAAAGGCGCGACCGCAGCCAGAAGTTTTTTCATCACAAGCCACCCAGGGTGCTGGATGTCTGCCAGGTGCCCGTCCCTGTTCGACTGGAAAAGCCATATGTAATCCGCGATTAGAAGGGCGACGCGTCCAAACCCGCCACCCCGTCAAAATCGCGTGCTCAGCTGTTGTGGTCGGTGACGATCTGGTACAGGGCATTCAAGAGCGTTATCGCGTCCTTGCTGGCCATGTAGGTCATCTTGCTGAAATCCACCAGCGTATCGCCGTAACCGGTTAACGAAGCCTCGGTGCCGAAGGTGTTGCGCACCAGCACGATGGCTTCCTTCTTAACCGTCTGCTTGCTCGTCCAGTAATCTTTCAGGGCATTCATCACACGCTCCGGCGACATGGCCAGGCGAAACACGAACGGCTGTGATTTCAGGCTGACGATGGTGCCGATCTGGCGACGGTTATGGACCAGCGTTACGTAACGTGGCCCGGCCCGGTGATACCTGATTTCGGTACCGAGGTACCATATCGATTTCTTGAAGACATTTTCCAGGAAGGTATCCACCAAAGGACTGGCATCGATGTTGTTCTCGTGGATGCGGCGTACGATCCATTCACGCGGGCGTTCGCGGGATTCGGTATTGGTCATCTTGGCCAACTCCATGACCTTCAGGACCGGCCCCAGTTCCTTGCTGTCGATCTGACCATCGCCATTGACATCCAACAGGCTGAAAAGGGTATCGAAATAGGCGGAAATGGCGTTCTTGACCAGTTCTTTATCGGGCGAGCGTTCGAAAAGATGACGCGCTTCAGGCAAGGTGTCGAGAAAATCCCAGCTTTGCAGGCTGGTGACCGAACCCACCGAAGGGTCGCGGATAAAATATTGAAACAATTCCGGCCAGGCAATCTGCATGCTCACCAGGGCAAACAGGATCTTGCACTCCGCATCGGTGGTTTTGCGCCCGGCATTATGGCTATGGATACGCTCGAGCAGGTTCATGTAGTTGACCACGCGCTTGATACCGCGCGGGTTACGCCCGACCGTGAAGCGGGTGATATCGAGGAAAAACTGCCGGCTTTCCGGGTAGTCGCCATCCTCATCCACGCAGGACAAACCGGCCTTGTTCAAAAGGTCGATGATGTAATCATCCAGCCGGTAAGAGGTGGTGGGCACCACGAAGGGCAACTGGATGATCTTGTCGAAAAAAGCCTTGCTGCTGGTTTTTTGCATGTCGCGGCCAAGCTTTTCCAGCATGCCGCGCTGCACCACTTCGTAATCCAGCGTCATGACAAACACGCAACCCGCCACATCGATAAAGTTCTTGATAGCCTCGAGCAGCTCCAATGCCATGATCGGTCGTATCCGGTCCAGGTCATCAATGAAAATGACCAGGCGGCGACCGTCGCCACTTTGCACCCACAGCGACACGAGCTTTTCGAATTCCTTTCTGAAGGTCAGCATCTGGCCGGAAATATCAATGTATGAATTCCCGTTTTGTTGCGTGGCGGTCCGGCCCTGCTTCAGTTCCCGGATCTGTTGCATGACGGCAAGAAGTATGTGGTTCGCTGCTTCGAGCTGCACTTTCAGCTCCGTCGGGTCGATGCCCGGTTCCTGCGCCAGCACCCGTCCCAGTTCGTGGGTCAGGGCGTATAGACAGGTGACCGCCATGCTGTCGTCCTGATCGAATTGCGCATAGGGCCAGCTATCCAGGCTGATGGCCTTGCATAGACTGGCATCCAGCAGACCCGATTGTTGACCGTGCCCGCTGCCACGCAACATGTTCATCAGGCTGGTGCGTCCGATACCCCATTCACCCTGGATGCCAACGCTTATCGGCGTCTCACAATCCTGTATGAAGTCGCGCATCGCTTCCGCGTAAGGGAGCAGGTTCAATGTATCGGCTTTACGTGCCGTATCACCCTGTTCCAGGCTGGAAGTAAACCTGAGAGGGGCTTCACGCAAATTGACGTCGTTCATTTTTTAGTCCCTGTAGCGTTTTTTATGTTCAGACATAGTTTAACCCGAATGAGTTATTTTGCAGGCCCGGCGAAAGCCATTATTCAAAAGCGGTCACGGGAGCCCCACAAACGGGCATCAGTTCAGCGGCAATGGCATGCTAACTTTAAGAGCCCCGCTTAGGAAGCGCCATGGTGAATCCGCGGGCAAGATGCGAAGACAGTCTGAACCTTTAGCCTGCGACCGCCGTGGCCGTCGCGGTCGGAACCTCACCAAACTGCAGGTTCGCCAGCTTGGCGTACAGCTCACTGCTGCGCATCAGTTCATCGTGGTTGCCGATGGCGACGATACGGCCGCCGTCCATGACAACGATGCGGTCGACCTTTTTAACGGTCGACAGGCGGTGCGCGATAACCAGCGTGGTGCGATTTTTCATCAGACCTTCCAGCGCCATCTGCACCAGGCGCTCACTTTCGGCGTCCAGTGAACTGGTCGCCTCGTCCAGCAACAGGATGGGTGGATCCTTGAGAATCGCCCTGGCGATTGCAACACGCTGGCGCTGGCCACCGGAAAGACGCGTACCGCGTTCACCCAG
>DATCZY010000518.1:0-5714 GCA_036525655.1 Lysobacterales bacterium
TTTTGCGGGAGGATTTCTGCGGCACAGCCAAGACCGCCTGTGAGTGGGTTGTCCGTGATGAAGATCACCAGGCGGTTGGCGTCGACCTGGATCGGAAAGTCCTCGACTGGAGCCGTTTAAACCTGCTCACGCAACTGGATGAAGAGCAGTTGGAACGAATCGAACTGCTAAACGAGGATGTCCTGCAAACACGACCTGGATTAGCCGACATTATCCTCGCGATGAATTTCAGCTACTACCTGTTTTTGACACGGGATGACCTCCGTGAGTATTTCATCAATGTGCTGGATGGACTCGTTGCCGACGGTATTTTCTTCCTGGACGCCTACGGCGGCTATGAGGCGCCAATGGTGATGGAAGAGTCACGTGCGTGCCTGGACGAAGACGGTAACGAATTCACCTATATTTGGGACCAGGCCGCCTTCAACCCGATCGACTCGTGCATGGATTGCCACATTCACTTCGAATTCCCCGACGATTCGCGCATAGACAAGGCGTTCAGCTATCACTGGCGTCTTTGGACCTTGCCGGAGATCCGCGAAATCCTGCTTGAGGCCGGCTTTTCACAGGTGGATGTTTACTGGGAGGGCACGGATAAAATCAATAACGAAGGCAATGGCATCTATACGGCTGCCCAAGTCGGTGATGCCGATCCGGGCTGGGTCTGTTATATCGTTGCCCAGGCCTGAATCGTTCTCTTCGAGGTGTTCAACCGGCAAGCTCGAATATGGCGGCGGTTTCATCCAGGTATTCGACCTCCACGGCGTTTAATTCAGGCTCCATGCGCGTGACAGTCAGAAGGCAGATACTGCCGTCCTGTGCCGTTGTGCAATCTACGATAACTGCTTCATAAGCCTGGCCATCGGCAAACACATTGATTTTATCCATCGGTTTTGGAACCACTGCAAGCCTGCAGCAGAGCAGGCGGGGGTGACGTTTTACTTTGCCGAGATAATGCGTGCGCGCAACGATTTCCTGGCCGGGGTAGCAACCCTTGCGATAATTGACCGCGCCGAGTTGTTCAAAGCCGAGCATCTGAGGTAAAAACTCCCCACTGGTCTCAGGACTCAGCCAGGCGATACCCATTTGCAGGTCCGCGTGTTTCCATGCTTCCAGTGCAATCGCGTCAGTGGCAGCGCTGACACCAGTTGGCAGCAACGCCAGTTGCCTGGTGCTGCCGGGAATTGAAATCACTGCTGCCAGGTCCGATGCCGGCTCCGCATCATCAGCCGTAATCAGACCGGCTACCGTGTCGCTCAATATTTCGATATCCACCCTGGAGCGCATCCGGTAAACCTTCAAGCGCTCTGTGACCGCATTTGCCAAAACGCTGGAGAGAATGACGTGGTAATCGCCATCGACCCTGTGAACCAGCATCAACGCGAGCACGCGGCCCTTGGGCTCGCAATAGCACGCGAATGTCGATTCGCCGCTTGCCAGGCCGAGCACATCCGCACTCAATTGATTGTGCAGAAAGCTGCCGGCATCAGTACCGCTGAAGCGGACGGCTGACAAGTAGGTGAGTTTAACCATTTACGCTTGAATCCCTTTGATTGAGGTAATGAGCAGCACATTTATATTAACTCAAAACAGACATTTTACAGTGATTGAATCGATAAAACGGACTCGCAAGCGGGCCCCTTTTGGCGTTACACTAAATAGTTGGAGAAACAGATCGGAAAGCAAGAGAGGTTGAGAGTGAAAAATCGCCAGTCAACTTCATCTCCTCTGCCTTCAGACATCTCCAAAGAAACGAAAAAACAACCCGCCGCGGTTGATACGCCTCCTCAAAAACCGGTTGAAGTAGGTGGTCCAAAAGGACCGGAGCCCACCCGTTATGGTGATTGGGAAAAAGCGGGTCGTTGTAGCGATTTCTGATATTGACCAATAACGGATAAAGGCCGCCAAACCATGAGTACATCGAAACGCCCAATGTCGCCGTACATGCTGGGGCCCTATTATAAGTTCCAGATCACATCGGCCCTGTCAATTCTCAACCGCCTCACGGGCGTGTTCATGTCGGTGGTGAGCGCGCCGCTTCTGCTTTGCTGGCTGATAGCCCTGGCAAGCGGTGAGGAAGCTTACAACGGTTTGAACACCTGGCTTGGCAGCGGCCTTGGCAAACTTGTTATCGCTGCCAGCGTCTTCAGTTTCAGCTTTCACCTGTTCGGCGGTATACGGCACCTTATCTGGGATGCGGGCTGGATGATGGAAATGCCGCAGGTGCGGCTCTCCGGTTGGCTGGCCATCATTGGTTCTGTGTTGCTGTCACTCATTGTTTTAGGGGCAGGCTTATGAGCATGCAAAATCCTCTGGCCCGGGTTCGCGGCAAGGGTAGCTCAGGCGGGGGCGCCCACCACTGGCGTTCACAGCGTTATTCGGCGCTGATCCTGCTATTGTCGACGGCCTGGGTGTTGTGGATGGGTGTGTCGCTAGCAGGTGCAGATTACGCTGCCGCGAGTGCCGCCATGTCGTCGCCGGTCAATGCGGGTATGGCCATATTGCTGGCTGGCGCTGTTTTCTATCACATGCAACTGGGCTTGCAGGTGGTGATCGAAGACTATGTGCATATTGCCGCATTGGAGTTTGCCCTGCTGATATTTGTGCGTTTTGCCTGTCTTGTCGCGTTTTTGATCAGCGCCATGGCGGCTCTGAAACTGGTACTGGGAGCCTGAACCATGAGCCATGATTACTCTATAACCGAACATAAATACGATGTGATTGTGGTCGGCGCCGGTGGCGCCGGTCTGCGCGCGACCATGGGTCTCGCTGCAACCGGTTTGAAAACTGCCTGCATTTCGAAAGTTTTCCCGACCCGTAGCCATACGGTGGCGGCGCAGGGCGGTATGTCTGCTGCACTCGGTAACATGGGTGAAGATGACTGGCGCTGGCACATGTACGACACCATCAAGGGGTCGGACTGGCTGGGTGATCAGGACGCCATTGAATACATGTGCAGGGAGGCCGTGCCTGCGGTCATTGAGCTGGAACACTATGGTGTGCCTTTTTCGCGGACAGAAGACGGCAAAATTTACCAGCGGCCATTCGGTGGTATGACAACCCATTTTGGCGAGGGTACTGCACAGAGAACCTGCGCGGCGGCAGACCGTACCGGCCACGCCATTTTGCACACGCTGTATCAACAGGCTTTAAAACACGATGCGACCTTCTTCATCGAGTACTTCGCACTTGACCTGTTGATGGATGATGACGGTGTCTGCCGCGGTGTTTTGGCCTGGGATCTGGCCGAAGGCGGTCTGCACCTGTTCCGTGCACATGCCGTAATCCTGGCGACCGGCGGCTACGGCCGAACCTACTTCTCATGCACATCGGCACACACCTGCACCGGCGATGGCAATGGCATGGTTTTGCGTGCCGGCTTGCCATTGCAGGACATGGAGTTCATCCAGTTCCACCCGACCGGCGTGTACGGGGCGGGCGTGCTGATTACCGAAGGTGTGCGCGGCGAGGGCGGGTTCCTGACCAACTCGGAGGGTGAGCGCTTCATGGAGCGTTATGCACCCAACGCCAAGGACCTGGCCTCCCGCGACGTTGTAAGCCGTTCCATGACGATCGAAATCAGGGAAGGGCGGGGTGTCGGGCCCAAAAAAGACCATATACATCTCAACCTGCAACACCTCGGCGCCGACGTGATCAATAAGCGCTTGCCGGGTATTGCCGAGAGTGCCGAGATCTTTGCCGGCGTGGACGTCACCAAGGAACCCATACCGGTTATCCCTACCGCGCACTACAACATGGGTGGCATACCGACCAATTATCACGGTGAGGTTGTGCGCCTGAAGGACGGCGATCCGGATTCGGTGGTGCCCGGCCTGTTCGCAATCGGTGAGGCAGCGTGCGTGTCCGTTCACGGCGCCAACCGCCTGGGCTCAAACTCGTTGCTCGATCTTATCGTCTTCGGCCGGGCGGTGGCCCACCGTTGCGCGGAAGTGATCAAACCCAACCAGCGGCATGACAACCTCGATAAAAAGGTAGTCGATGCGCTGGTCGCCGATTTTGACCGGATACGCAATGCCGATGGTAAAAACAGCGCAGCCAGCATCCGCGACCAAATGCAGCAGGTGATGCAAAACAATGCCGCCGTGTTCCGCACCGGTGAAGTGCTTGAGGAAGGCTGTCAGCTTATTTCAGATGTGTATGAAAACTTCAAGGACCTCAAGGTCAGCGACCGTTCGATGATCTGGAACTCCGACCTGGTCGAAACACTGGAGTTACGCAACTTGCTGGGTTGCGCGATGGTGACCATGTACGGCGCCGAGAACCGCAAGGAAAGCCGTGGTGCGCATGCCAGGGAAGATTACCCTGACAGGGATGACGAAGACTGGATGAAACACACTCTGGCCAGCATGGATAAGTCCGGCGGGGTAGCCATCGAATACCGGCCCGTGCATCTGTACACACTGACGGACGATGTCGAAGTTGTTCCGCCCAAGCCTCGCGTGTATTGACAGGCAGGACAAAAGGAAAATCACATGCTCGAATTAAGATTAGCTCCTGAATCCCGCCCGCTGAAGGGACAGAAATTCTCTGCCCCGGAGGGTTCGACAAATGTCCGCACATTCCACGTGTACCGATGGGATCCGGATAAGGGAGAGAACCCGCGTATCGACAGTTACGATATCGATCTGGATGATTGTGGCCCGATGGTGCTCGATGCCATTCTCAAGATCAAAAATGAAATCGATCCATCGCTGACATTCCGCCGCTCCTGCCGCGAGGGCATTTGTGGTTCCTGTGCAATGAATATTGACGGCACCAATACGCTGGCATGTACCAAGCCGATAGGCTCCATCAAGGGAGATGTCAAAATCAATCCGTTGCCGCACTTGCAGGTGGTTAAGGACCTGGTGCCGGATATGACGCATTTTTATGCGCAGTACGCCAGCATCAAGCCGTGGATCCGCACGCAAAGCGTGCCGTTGCCGGATCAGGAAAGGTTACAGTCCCAGTCCGAACGCGAAAAACTGGACGGTTTATACGAATGCATATTGTGCGCATGCTGCTCCACGTCGTGTCCCAGCTACTGGTGGAACGGCGACCGTTACCTCGGCCCCGCGATTTTGTTGCAGGCCTATCGCTGGCTGGTTGATAGCCGCGATGAAGATACCGGTGAGCGTCTCGATGCGTTGGATGATCCTTTCCGTCTTTATCGTTGCCACACCATCATGAACTGTACTTCGACCTGCCCCAAGGGCCTGAACCCGGCCAGGGCCATCGCCGAAACGAAGAAGATGCTGCTGGCAAGGCACGGGGCCTGAGATCGTTTTATCTCATGCTTGGTGGTCATGACAGGTTAAGAAAGTTGCGCTGGCAAAGCCGGCGTGGCATGAAGGAACTGGATGTGCTTTTTGAAGCATTCTTTATCAGGCAGTCGGAGTCCCTGCTTGCAGGGGACTGGCCCGAACTTGAATCGGTGCTCGGTCAGGAAGACGACGTATTGCTTGATTGGATCTCCGGCAGAAACTTGCCGTCAGACCCGGCGGTGCTCGCTTTGATCAGTAACCTGACCCATGCCAGGTAAGCGACCCATAAGGTTGACGGTCTCGAACAAAAATGATTTTTTCCTGCCCGTGTGTCTGCTCCAGTTGCTGGTTGTTTTCGCAGCCCTGCTGACCCCCCATGCTGTTTTACTGGCCCTGTTAGCCATTGTGCTTTGCGGGGCAGGGTGGGCTATCCATATATTAGATTCATCT
>DATCZY010000519.1:0-3861 GCA_036525655.1 Lysobacterales bacterium
TGACGACATGGTGAATAAGGGCCAGGCATAACACCAGGTCAGGCTGACTGCGTGTTTGTAAGTCAGTGCGCTCACGGTTTCGCCAACCCCAGTTGGGTGATGGATCAGCTACATTTTGCACCAGTGTAAGGATGTTGGCCGGCGTCTCCGGATTCAGAAAAAGCCGCTCTACTGCCACATGGTCAATATCCATGGACAGCACCTGCCTGCAACCTGACGCCGCTATGCGTGAAAACTGCCCGGTATTACAGCCAATATCCCAAACGGTCTGCGGTGTTTCAGTGCTGATGGCCTGGCGGATGAAATCTTCTTTCAGCACGTGATCATGTTCTGAGTAATTGTGGAATTCTGTGTAGTCACCCCACTCCGAGCCGGCCGCCTTCCAGTCGAGCTTCTTGACCAGTTTTTGCATTTTGCGAACATTCACCAGGATTAACTCACGGTTAAAACCCGCCGATTTCAGACTGGACCTGACGTTTTCGGACGAACCGCCAAACCGCCGGTCCAACTTGGATTGCAACCAGACATGACTGAATACACCCTTGCGAAAACGATCACGAAAACCAAACAGCGCAGCTGCGGTCTGCACATCCACGCCACCGATAGCTGCCCGCATGAATGGCTGGAAATTACAACCCTTATAGGCCTGTAACATCAATGGAAACAGGAACATCTCGCAGAACTGCCTGTAACCCGACCAGGGTTCGCCTTCATCCAGGGGCTCGAAAGAGGGAATATCGATAAAAACCGGTTTGCGATCCACAAACTGTATGTTGTATGGGGTCGCATCTTTCAGTGTGAAGCCGTTGCTGACGGCGCGTTCCACCAGGTGCAGTTGCAGGCTGGCGGCGGCCCTGAGCATGCTGAAGGTCCATTCATAGGGGTAGCTGATGACCGTTATGGGGTCGTGTTCAAGAAAACCTGCCCATTGCTGCTGCAGATCGTCCGGCAGCGGGTTCTCTTGAGCGGGCAGTTCGCGACTGCCAACAACTTTGCCTGATTCAACCAGTTTTATGTAAAACGGTTTTTCTTGCAGTTGCCGGAAGCACTGCAGCGCGGCTTGGCTTAAACCCCGGAATACCCTGCCCTGGTATTGATATACACGTCCATCACGATCACGAAATGAGCCGGCATTGACCTGGGCTTTAGAGTTACTCATAAGGCCTCAGACCTGCTCGTCTTCGGAAACCTCTTTTTTGCTCCCTCCTAGCGCAACCCTCAACTTGTGCCAGTACAGCTTGATCGCCACCCCCACTGCAGCCACGCCGCCGAGAATGACCTGTAACAACATACTACCGGTACCGGGGTCAAGATAAGCTTCGGTGTCGGCAATAAATAACAGCAATAAAACAGTAACAATTATTCTCATAAATCCATCTCTTCAATGTCGACGCTGACCTGCTCGCCTGAAAGTTGCTCGCATAATAGCAAAATCCTTTCACCTTCGCTGTCTGAAAAAGTCCCGCAACAAGGTCGAACTTTCTTCGGCCATGCAACCACCGGTCACTTCGACCAGGTGATTGTGCGCGGGATGACCCAAAAGATCGAACACCCCCCCGGCAGCACCCGTTTTAGGGTCATCGGCGCCATACACAACACGCTCAAGCCTGGCATGGATCATTGCACCGGCGCACATCGGGCAAGGCTCCAGGGTCACGTACAGGCTGCACTCAGTCAGGCGGTGGTTGCCGAGCGTTCTGCCGGCGTCGCGCATGGCCATGATTTCCGCATGTGCCGAAGGATCATTGAGCCCGATATTGCGATTCCATCCTCGGCCGATGATCTCCCCCGCCCTGACAACGACTGCGCCGATGGGAACTTCCTGTTCATCACCCGCTCGTCTGGCCAGCGACAGGGCTTCAGCCATCCAGGTCTGATCCTGCGTATCAAGCGTATCAGTGGGTGCGTTTGACATCATTCATCCTTTTCCGGTCACCGCCCTATTAGAGTTTACGCGCGATGAAGACAACATTTTGATTCAGGTAGGCAAACCCTCTTGAGCAATAGCACAACAGAAAACATTCCTGGAAACCGGCCAAGCGCATGTCATCCAGTAATTCCATGCCAAAATCATAATAACTGAGGACACCCTGATCTGATAAAGGATCCCCGTGATAACTCGGTTCGACCAGGTGTTCTATGTTTCCCTGGCTATCGATCCTCGCACGTACATTGGTTTCCTGCTTGAAGCTGAATGGGACGCTGACCACCAGTTGTCCTCCCTTATCAAGTACCCGGTAAAATTCCCTCAATGCCGAACGATAATCAGGCACATGCTCAAGCACATCAAAGCACAAAACAATATCCATACTTGCTTCAGCAAAAGATAGCTTCGTTACATCCTCATTTCTGACCGGCCTCGCATGGGTCTGAACCATTTCGCCAGACGCTTGATCCGGGAAATATTCACTGCCGCTCAGCAACGGGAAGCGTCTGCTGAGGTTCTGGTATATCGGCGACAAGGCTTCCGTCAGGTAAATACGGTCTTTCATGGTAGGTTCGCAAATGACTTCAAACACGTGCAGGCAACTGCGCCAGCGATTGATTAATTTGCACTGCGGACACACCAGGGTTTCACGCCAGTTAACGGGGCTCCCATCAGCGGGTACATCAACCCTGAACGCAACTTCATCATTGCAGATGAAGCATTGGCCTATAAAACCGTGTTGTGATTGCGAAATCTCGTCCAGCTCGTCTTCACAGTGCGCAAAGTAATCGTCAACGGCAGTGATGTCCTTCGCATAAAAAAAAGGCGGGGGTAATGCGGTGGGTAAGACGCGATTTCTTTGACGCAGCCAATTTCGGTAAGAACTACTCAGTGATTCGAAAAATGACGGTTTGCTCATTCCCACTCAATGGTAGCCGGTGGTTTACCGGATATATCATAGACCACCCTTGAAACACCTGATATCTCATTGATGATTCTCAGCGATACCTTTTCCAGGAACTCGTAGGGCAGACGCGACCAGATCGCGGTCATGAAATCGATGGTCTCCACCGCGCGCAATGCGATGACCCACTCATAGCGACGCTGATCACCGACCACACCAACCGATTTGACCGGCAGGAAAACGGCGAAGGCCTGGCTGACCTTGTCGTACAGACCGTGGTTGCGTAGTTCCTCGATAAAGATGTGATCGGCCTTCGCCAGTGGTTCGAGGTATTCCTCGCGTACTTCGCCAAGAATACGAACACCCAGACCGGGGCCTGGAAACGGGTGGCGATAGACCATTTGCGGTTCAAGCCCCAGTTCGACGCCGATGCGACGTACCTCGTCCTTGAACAGTTCACGCAGCGGTTCGACCAGTTGCATCTGCATGTAATCCGGCAGACCGCCGACATTGTGATGCGACTTGATCACGTGCGCCTTGCCCGTCCGACTGCCGGCAGATTCGATCACGTCAGGGTAGATCGTGCCCTGCGCGAGCCATTTGACGTGGTGATCCGAGCGCGTGCAGTTTTTTGCCTGCTCTTCAAAAATATCGATGAACAGGTTACCGATGATCTTGCGTTTGTGTTCCGGATCGGAAACCCCGGCTAGCCCGCTCAGAAAACGCTCACGGGCATCCACGCGGATGACGTGCACACCCATGTGGCGGGCAAAGGTTGCCATCACCTGGTCGCCTTCTTTGTAGCGCAGCAGACCCGTATCAACGAATATGCAGGTCAGTTGATCACCGATGGCCTCGTGCAACAGGGCAGCCACCACGCTCGAATCAACACCACCTGAAAGACCCAGCAGGACGTGGTCTGAACCAACTTCCCTGCGCACGTTGGCGATGGCGTCTTCGATGATATTGGCCGCTGTCCAGCGGGCTTCACAGTTGCAGATATCCAGCACGAAGCGCTGCAGGATTTCCT